>NZ_JAFCLY010000010.1:0-181215 GCF_018130185.1 Bradyrhizobium sp. AUGA SZCCT0182
GAGCACCGCTATCGACCGCGGCACTTTCATGCGCTGGAATGCCCTCACAAGGGGCGACAAGACAAAACTCAAGAGGACGGCGACTGCGATCGGAACGAGGATTTCGCGCGTGAAATAGAGGGCGGCGACGACAAGTGCGCCGATCAAGAAGTTCGAAAATGCCAAGCCAGCTGGGACCAACACCTCTATTTACCAATGCGCGAGCCAACCCGGCACGGAAGTGCGCCGCGTGACCCTTAATGGAAATCCTGTTGGGAAGGTTCCAATTGCGAGCCGCATGAGATGTTGTCCCGTTCGAACGTATCTCTCCACAGACATCGGGTGCACTGCGATATTGATCGGGAAGAAGTGGCAAATTGCCGATGCCTCGCGCCGCGCTTCGCGGACAAGAGCGGAACCAAATCCAACCACTGCGGTTTGATCGGCTGATTACGCCCGTCTGCAACGCCACCAAGGATCAGCTCAAGGCGATGCCGGAATTCGAGTATTGAATTCGAATGGCCCGGCCTGGTCGTCGAGCCGTTTTCAGGAAGCTTCATACGTAGATTGAGTTTCTTCAGAGCACACGAAAGCGCGCTGCCCATGGAGGTGGCAAATCATGGTTGATCAACATCAGGTACAATCGATCATCGCGGACGCAATTTGCGAATGCTTCAAAGATCATCCCGAGCGAAGCATTGGCTTTGAGGAAGCCAAACAAATGGCAAAATGCGTCGTCGAGGCCCTGGCTAACGCCCGGCTGGAGATCTGCGTGAGTGAACAGGATTGAATGTTTGCGAGGTGCCTGGGCTTCGATATTTCCGTCGATGTCAGCGGATGAGCGGTAGGGTGTCGGCGCGAGTCATCGTCCTCCACCCGCCGCACTCTTCGAGCCCAGCGACCCAAGAGCGAACTTCGCTCGTCTCGACCCTCAAGCGAGAGAAGTGCACTGAGTTCGTGGCTACCGATTCACTCAAGTGACATTGGGTTCGGCGCCCGCGTAATCCGCCCGATGGTCTTTCATCATTGAATCGTCTCATGCACGTCGAGAATGGGCACGTCCGGCGTTTTCATGATCTCGGCAATGACATTGTATGAAACGTCAACCGAGCCGGGCTTGTTCGGGTCAATCTTGACGTCTTTCACGTGAAGCGTCGCGCGAACCAGCCGGCCGTCGCTCAGGGTTATCTCGGTGACGCCGTGACGAACGCGGGAAATGACAGTTTCCGGGCGATGACCGATGTTGAAGGAAAATGGTTGTGCGTATCCGAACTTCATCGCCTCACCCTCGCATTTGACGCGCACACTCGTAACTTGCGCACTTGCTTCCCGATCAGATTTTCGGCGCCCGGCCTGCCCGGTCGAATACCGGCACCTTCTCGACATCGTCGGGTGCAGCGGCAGACGGCGTATCCTCGGCAGCGTGTCGCAACGCCTCGGTCTCGGCATCGAGGCCATCAACGGTTTCATTGGCCTGGCTGCCTGAATCGTGCGGTCGTGCCGGAACCTTGCCGTCCGTTCTGACTGGATTCTGTTTTGCCATTGTCTGTCTCCTTGGAGGTCAAGACACCAATGAACCGGGGCGCGGTCGGTTCCGTTGCGTTCATGTAATCGCGAGTAGCAAACGCAGAAGGGCCCCAGCGTAAGGCTGGAGCCCTTCGTCGATGAGGTCCGCTTGCCTGATTACGCAGCCTGCGCGGTCTCGGCGTGCTGGTTGACCTCGGATATCGCGAGCTGGCTCAGGGCGCTGTCCGTCGCTTTTTCTTCCTTGAGCGTAGCATCGAGGAGCTTCACGGCATCCTTGTAACCCAGTTCGTTCGCCCAGGTTCTGAGGGTGCCGTAGCGCGAAATCTCGTAATGCTCGACGGCCTGCGCGGCAGCCAGAAGGCCGGCGTCGAGGGCGGGCATGCCCTTGTACTCGTCCATGACTTCCTTGCCCTCGTCGAGAATTCCCATGATGGCATCGCAGGTCTTGCCCTTCGGGGTCTCTTCGATCGACGCAAACACCTGCTCCAGCCGCTCGACCTGGCCATCGGTCTCGGCCAGATGCTTTTCAAAGGCTGCCTTGAGCTTGGGCGACTGCGCCGCCTTGGCCATCTTCGGCAATGCCGAGAGGATCTTCTTTTCCGCGAAGTAGATGTCCTTCAACGTATCGAGGAACAGGTCCTGCAGTGCTTTCTCTTTCGCCATAACGGCCTCCGGCTGTTGGATTGTGTTGCGGTAGAACCAGCCGTACCGGGAGTTGTTCCTCAACTGCGTCCCGTGTGACGATTCATTTTTCTCGGCTCATTTTGTTTTTGGCGGCGCTGCAGCGGCTGTAGCTGAATCACAAAGACGCTCGTTGCACGCGTTGTCGCGATATCGCTTACGACCGGTTTGCCTGGATTGAAGGACGCGGCCACAACGCGTCAACGGTCAGAGCGTGATCGGCAAGACCGCTACCGATTGACCCATGGAAAGGGGTCCCTCACTGCTTTTGCTCGGGATGGAGCGTGGTCTTTTCGGCCATCATTTGCTTTATCAAACCGGCTATACCGTCCAGCGTGAGCTGGTCAGTCACATGGGATGATATACGCTTGTAGTGTTCAATCTTCTCATCGAGTTCGGTGCACTTTTTGCACATCGCTCACCTGCTTTCAGGCGGGAGCACAACACTCTCTGTCGCCGGTAGAGGCCAAAGGGCAGGACGGCGATAACACGGCAACTCCGATCTTTATGTCGCGTTCCCAGTGACCTCTGCTGGATCGAACAGGGTGGATCAAACGGCCACCGGCTGCGATGCTGCTACAGGATTAGCCATAACGAGGCGGCCGCGGCGGAGTAACCATCGTCTTCGGCTGCGAAGGCGCGACGCGTGGCATTCCCGTTTCGATGACCGGTTTGGCGCCCTCCGCCGCGCGATTCTGGCGGGAAGCCAGGATCTGTTCGGCGAGGTATTCCCACCGCTCGGCCTCACCGAGCAACCTCCAGCTATTGTCCGGATCGCACGCGGCCTGTTGACGGCAGAGCAAGGCCGTCGCGCGATACGCTTCAGCGCTCTTGAAACCGCCTTCCATAAAATCCTCCCCAGCTTTCGCGAGGTGCGACCGACCCCGCGTGAGGAGCAGAACGTTCCAGCCTGAGCCCTGTTCCTATGACGCCAGCGACAGGCCCTGTTCGGCTCGAAAACGCCGGTAGGAGGCGATGGCGGTGTTGGAGAGAAGCACCCGGCGGCGCTCGCCGCGGCGAACCATCGTCTCGATCGTGTCGAGCAGGTGATTGGCCGCGGTGTCGGGATGGCCGAGTTCGCCCGTTGCCTCCAGATAGTCCCAGGCGATCTGGAAGGAATCTTCAATCGTTGTCATCAGCGTCTCGGTCATGCAGGCAAACGCCGCCGAGGGAGACCTGTTCCGTGACCATCGGCCGCTTGAAGTAAGTCGCGCGCGCCGGCGGCTCGGGCGACGTCGCGCATCAAGGAACGTGATCGTTCCTGCTGCCGCCGATGCGATGCGGCTTGTTCAGGAAGTATCCGCGATTGCCGAGTGCGGCTTCCGCGTATTGGTCGATCGAGACGATGATGGCCTGGACGTGCTGGTAGCACCAGCCTTCGCGGCAGGCCAACGTCCGGACTTCGGCGAGCGCCTTGATCCAGGGCGGATTATCCGCGTTGTGGTCGTACCATTTCAGCGGATCTGACGGCATCGGAATGGCCTCGCTTCATCAAATCTTCCAGCTCCGCCCGCTTGCGCGAAAGCAGGAGGTCAGCCGTCGCGTTGTCGAGGCCGGCTTGATTGAGCCGGCGAACTGCCGAGCCCAGTTCGGCAAGCTGCCTGCGCAGCTTTTCGACTCTTGATGTCCAGGCCTCATCGCACACGGCGGCCGCGCGCACCTTTCAAGGGCCCCTTGAAAGGCCCCCGGCCGGCGGCGCGGCAATCCGCTTTCAGCCGCTCATCGACATCGAGCAGGCGTTCTTCGCCGCCGAGCCTGTTCCGCTCGCTGATCAGCCCGAGCATCACGACGCGCATGGCCATCAGCTGCATCGAGGCCCCGGCGCAGTCTTCATCGCGGTTGATGTGTTGGCGGATGGTACTCTCGGCATCCAGCATTTGAGAGCGCAAGAACCTGATTTTCCTGCGGATTTCGTTCAATCTGTTATCCATGGCTCACCTCACCCGGGGTTGGAGCCTATAGAGAACAAACAAAGAACAAATATCAAGTTAAGAATGCGGGCGGAGCCAAGAATCTTTGGGGGTCTTTGTGGGTCCGTGTGGGCCGCGCCCGATCGGCTGGTGATCCCTTAACGGGCGCAGGCGCAGGCCTGCGCGTAACCGGCGACTAGCAGTCGCGCGAGCAATCGCGGAATCAGATCCCGAATACCCAGACCGCGACGATAGTGACCAGGGTCGCGAGCCCGCTGATGGTCCATCCGGTTGCGTAGAGGATGTTGTCCTCGCCGGTGCCGCGCATCGCGTCGACATCCGCGGTTGCTGATCGCCAGTGCATGGCGCATCTCCACAGAGCCTGCCCGCTCTGATAACGCCGGTCCGGGTTCCCGGTTCCATCGTTCCGGGACATCGAGCGAGCGATCGCCGCTTTGAAGGTGAGGCCAAAACCGGCGCCCCGAGCGATTCACAAAAAAAGGCCGCCCCCGGGCGGCCTTCTCTGAGTGCTTTGCGCCGTCGGCAAACACCATCACACCAGCAACAGACGGTCCGTCTTCGCGGGCGTCAGCTCATCCTCGTCTCTGACGATGATAGTGACATCCCAGCCTTCGCTGGCCCACACCCGCGCCTTGGCGAGTGCCATCAGCGAACTCATCCTGTCCATCCTGACGGTCTCGTTTTCCCGTTCCGCCACGATCCTGTACGACATGCAAGTTCCCCTTACGCACGAAATGACTGGCCGAGACATTTCAGTGCGGCTTTGACCGCAATTTGCTGACAATTTGTCCAATTGGCGGCCCGCCGGGCGGCGCCGGACCGCAAAACGCCTTATTTCGCCGGGTCACGCGGAACGTTTGCCTTTGTGACGAATTAGCGTCAGTGCAGGCGGGAGAAGTAGTATGTTGAATTTGGTCAGGCATTCCGAAGCAGCCGATCTCGAAAATATCCTGGCCCGGCACGCCATCAGGAACACCGCCGCTGCCGACGACGCGGAATCGCAAGAGAAGCAGTTCCGCGATCTGCTGCAGGCGCTGCCCGCCGCCATCTACACGACAGATACCGAAGGCCGGATCACGTTCTTCAACCAGGCCTGCATCGAGTTCGCCGGCCGCACTCCGAAGATCGGCGAGATGTGGTGCGTGACCTGGAAGCTGTTCTGGCCGGACGGCACGCCGCTGCGCCACGAAGACTGTCCGATGGCGATTGCGCTCAAGGAAAACCGCCCGGTGCGGGACGTCGAGGCGATCGCCGAACGGCCCGACGGCTCGCGCATCTGTTTCATGCCCTATCCGACGCCGCTGCGCGACGAGGCCGGCCGGCTGCTCGGCGCCGTCAACATGCTGGTCGACATCACCACCCGCAAGCAGGCCGAAGAGCGCATGATGCTGCTGACCGGCGAAGTCGATCATCGCTCGAACAATCTGCTCGCCGTGATCCAGGCCATGCTGCGGCTGACCAAGGCCGACACGGCGGAGGAGTTTCAAGCCGCGTTCCAGGGCCGGCTCCGTGCGCTCGCCAATGTGCAGCGGCTGTTCTCGGTGTCGCGCTGGACCGGCGCCAGCATCCAGACCATCATTCAGGAAGAACTTCGCCCCTATGGCTCGACGCGGGTCAGCATGACCGGGACCGACGTCCGGCTTCCCGCCTCACTCGCGCAGGCGATCGCGGTGGCCATACACGAACTCGCGACGAACGCCGCCAAATACGGCTCGCTCTCGGGCCCCGCGGGCAAGATCGACATCCACTGGCAGATCGATGAGGCTGACAGCCTTCAGCTGCGCTGGACGGAATCCGGCGGCCCCCAGACCGCCGAGCCGATGCGGAAAGGATTTGGCGTCGACGCCATCGACGGCATGGTCCGCACCCTCAGCGGCCGGATCACGCGGCAGTGGAAACCCGAAGGACTGGACTGCGAATTGTCGTTCCCGGGCATCGGGGCGTAGCCCACATTGCTCGTCATGCCCGGCCTCGTGCCGGGCATCCACGTCTTAGCCTCACCTAAGCGAGAAAGACGTGGATGGCCGGGGATAGGCGAGCGAAAGCGACGCCGTCCTTCAGACGGCTATGCCCGGCCATGACGGCTGTGATTAAGACCCCGTCCTACTTCCCCTGCCTCACCACCAGCGCCGGCTTGGTCACGCCGTCGAGGCCAGTCAGCATCAGAACCGTCAGTAGCGCGTTTTGCGGGCCGAAATACGCATCGGTCGGCTTGTACCATTCGTTGCGCGAGTGCCAGTTGCCGCCCTCGCCGCCGCCGCCGATGGTGACGGCGGGAATGCCGAGCGACATCGCGATGTTGGAGTCGGTCGAGGAGCCCGCAAAGGTCACGCGCGGCGCGCGGGTGACGGCGGCGACCGCGCGTTGCGTCGCCTGAACGATCGGGGAATCCATCGGCACGATTCCGGCGGGCCGGTCGCCGATCATCTTGGCCTCGACGTTAAGCTTGTCGGACTTCCAGCGCGCGTTTTCATCCGCCACCGCCTCCTTGACCAGATCGAGCAGGCGCGCCTCGAGCTTGAGCAGCTCGTCGGTCGAATTCGAGCGCATGTCGACCGCCATCCGCGCTTCGGCCGCGATGGCGTTGACCGAGGTGCCGCCGACAACGGTGCCGACCGTGAAGGTGGTCTTGGGATCAGACGGCGGCTGCAGCTCGGAGATTTTGGCGATCGCGCGGCCCATGGCGTGGATCGCGCTCGGCAGGCCGAATTCCTGGAACGAGTGGCCGCCGGGGCCCCTGAAGATGAACTCGTAGCGATGGCTGCCGGTCGCCTGGTTGACGACGCGGGTGATGCCAAGCCCGTCGATCGAGATGAAGCCGTCGATGTCCTTGTGATCGCGGAACAGCGCCTTGACGCCGCGCAAATTGCCGAGTTCCTCCTCGCCGACGGTGCCGACGAACATGATGTCGCCGACGGTCGCGATCTCGTTGGCGTTCATCGCCTTGATCAGCGACAGCAGCGCAGCCAGCCCGCGGGAATCGTCGCCGATGCCGGGCGCGACAAGGGTGCCGTCCTTTTCCTTCACCGTGACGTCGGTGCCTTCGGGGAATACCGTGTCGAGATGCGCCGACACCACGAGTTTCGGACGGCCGCCGCCCGACCCCTTGCGCAGCGCGATGACGTTGCCTTCGCTGTCGATCGCGGCGTCCTTGAAGCCGAGCTCCTGCATCCGCTTCTGGTAATATTCGGCGCGGATCTTTTCCTTGTAGGGCGGCGCCGGAATTTCGGTGATGCGCTTTTGCTCGTCGAGAGTTCGCGCATCGTCGGCCTTGATGTCCTCAAGTGTCTTGGCGACCTTGGAATTGGCGAGGATGGGCTCTATCGCCGGCGCGGGCGCGGCCTGCCCCCAGGCCTGCGAAGCTGCCGCGACAAAGGCGATTGTCAGGATCGTGCGTTTGAAATTCATGAATGACTTCCCTCTCTCCTCGCAGGCCTCAGCCTGCACTTAAACCTGTGTCCTTCAGCCGCTCGGCGAACCAGCTCGACAAAGCCGGGTCTACCACGCCGCCGGTATAGATTTCCGACATCGCGACCTGCTTCTTGCCGAGCGTCACGAACACGCCGATCCAGTAGGCGAACCACAGATGCGGATCGGTCAGCGCCCGCAGCTTGTGCTGGTCGTGTTCCAGCGGCTGGTGATTGGCGGATTTCCGGACCTCGATCGTGAGCAGATTGTTGGGGATCTCGCGCTGATGCACGACGATATCGGGGTAGATCGATTTGCCGAGATGGTCGTCGGTCGAGATGATCGAACCGTGCGGCAGCCGCAGCGTCCGCTCGCCGAGTCTGTCGTAGTCGCAATCGACCTGCCAGCCGGCAAACTGATGTTCAAGATGCACCGCCAGCCGGTGCGTCAGCGGGCGCTCGCCGACGTCCTTTTCGAGCAGGAACGTCTCGTGCGCGTAAAACTCCGATAGCGCCGTGACGACCTTGTTCAGCTCGGTCTGCATGTCGCCTCCGACCTTCCGTCATTCCGGGGCGATGCGACGCATCGAACCCGGAATCTCGAGATCCCCCGGTGCGCAATTGCGCACCAGAGGTTCGCTTCGCGCCCCGGAATGACGGCTTTCAGCCGTCACATCTGCACTTCGATCAACCGCGGCCCCGGCTCGGCGACGGCTTCCGCCAGCGCCTTGACGAAATCGTCGACATTTTCGACGGCGCGGGCCGGCACGCCCATGCCCTTGGAGAGCGCGACGAAGTCGATGGTCGGGCGGTCGATCTTGAGCATGTCGAGCGCACGCTGTCCCGGCTCGCCGGCGCCGACGCCGTCGAACTCGCCACGCAATATCTGGTAGATGCGATTAGCGAACACAATCGTGACGACGTTGAGGCCTTCGCGCGCCTGCGTCCACAGCGATTGCAGCGTATACATCGCGCTGCCGTCGCCGACCATGCAGATCACCTTGCGGTCCGGGCAGGCGATCGCGGCTCCGGTCGCGACCGGCGTCGAATATCCGATCGAGCCGCCCAGATTCTGGATCCAGTCGTGCGGGGCGCCGGCCGCCATCACCGGAAAGAATGCTCGCCCTGTGGTGACGGATTCGTCGACGACGATAGCATTGTCCGGAATAGCCATGGCGATCGCCTGGGCAATTGACGCATGGTTCAGGGCGCCGGTCGGCTTGACGAGTTCGACCTTGGCCTGCGGCTTCACGTCCGCCGGCTTGGCGCCCACCGCCGAAGCCAGCGCCTCCAGCGCCGCGACCGAATTTTCGCCGCTCGAAGTCATGCGATGGACCTCGCATCCCTCGGGTTTCAGCAGGCTGGGCTTGTTCGGATAGGCGAAAAACGCCACGGGATCGTTGGCTTCGACCAGCACGATGTGCCGAAAACCCTTCAGCGCCGCTTGCGCCTGCTCGATCACGTAAGGCACCCGATCGATCGAAAACCGGCCGCGGCCGCGCGCCATTCTCGGACTGGCCAGCGGGCCCATCACCCTGCACCCGGTCTTGCCGGCGATTTGCGCCGCCAGCGCCAGTCCCTTCTCCGTCACCGCGCTGCCGGTCATCAACAGCAAGGTCTGTTCGCCTCCGCGCAGCACCTTTGCCGCCTTCTCGACCGCCTGCGGGGAGTAGCTCTGACGCTGCGATTCCACCGGCACCTCAGCCACGCCGTCGGCTTCGTTCCACGCGGTGTCGGCCGGCAGGATCAAAGTTGCGATCTGCGGCGGCGCACCACTCGCCGCGGCGATGGCGGCAGCGCCGTCACGGGCGACCGATTTCGCGTCCGGCGAAGTCCGAACCCAGGACGACATCGGCCGTGCCAGGCCCTCGATGTCGGAGGTCAGCGGCGCATTGTATTCGATGTGGTAGGTGGCATGCTGGCCGACGATGTTGACGACGCCGGAATTGGCCTTCTTGGCATTGTGCAGATTGGCAAGACCGTTGGCGAGCCCGGGGCCAAGATGCAGCAGCGTGGAGGCCGGGGTGCCCTTCATGCGGAAATAGCCGTCGGCGGCACCCGTCACCACGCCCTCGAACAGGCCCAGCACGCAACGCATGCCCTCGACCCGGTCCAGTGCGGCGACAAAATGCATCTCCGAGGTGCCGGGGTTGGTGAAGCAGACGTCGACGCCGCCTGCGACCAATGTCCGCACCAGACTTTCCGCACCGTTCATGGTCTCGCCCCCGTTCGCGATTGTTCTCAAGACGGCTCAAGATCAATCATTCTTCACCCGTTTCGTCAAAGGTTTAGCCGACAATGCAGCCATCGCCTCCGATGTGTTGCCTTTTTTAACCGCCGCGTCCGAAAATGGCGCGCTCACGGGCTCTTTGCTTGCGAAATCGCGGCAGTTATGGCCTGTCTCGCTGCATATTCTGATTTTTCACGAGGAAGAAAATGACCCGGGTTTTGGCTTTGTTATTTGCGACGTTGACGGTGCTGGCCGGTGTCGGTCACGCGCAAGCCCAGGACTTCGGGGGCTTCGTTGACTCGCGCGACATCTTGGGCGGCGGGCCGAATTTCCGCATGGGCGGATCGAGCTCGATCCGGCGGCAGACCGTGAACTTTGCCGGCAACTATGCCCCGGGCACCATCTACATCAACACCGCAGAGCGGCGGCTCTATCTGGTGCTCGCGGGCGGCCAGGCGCTGCAATACGGCATCGGCGTCGGCCGCGACGGCTTCCGCTGGAGCGGAACCCACCGTATCACGGCGAAGAAGGAATGGCCGAGCTGGACCCCGCCGTCGCAGATGCTGGCGCGGCGGCCCGATCTGCCGCGGCACATGAAAGGCGGCATCGACAATCCGCTCGGCGCCCGCGCGATGTATCTGGGATCGACGCTTTACCGCATCCACGGATCGAACGAGCCCGAGACCATCGGACAGGCGGTATCGTCCGGCTGCTTCCGCATGACCAACGACGATGTGACCGATCTCTATAGCCGCGTCTCGGTCGGCACCCCGGTGATCGTAAAGAACTAGCCGCATCCAGCGTCAGGGAACCGGCGGCGTCTGCCTTGACGCGCGAACAAGACTTGTTGACCTGAACCGGCCTCGCCAGGCGTGAACAAGTCTTGCGCGCACGCGCCGATTGCGGCAGCGTCGAGCCATAATGAGCGCAATTGGCCGGCCTCGATTCCCGCGAATGCTCGCAGCCGCCCTGGCTGCCGTAGCTCTCGGCGAAGTGTTGTTGCCCGCCGCGGCGTTGGCCGGGGATCCCTCCGTCGCCCAGCGTCAGCGCGCCCAGAAGAAGGTTTTCACCGACAGCGAGATCATCGAAGGCTTCTTCAAGATCGCCTTTGGCGCCGAGTATCATCTTGCCGGCCGCGTCGACCGCATCCGGAAATACGAAGCACCGGTTCGGGTGTTCGCCGACGGCACCCGCGCCGACCGCAAGGCCCAGCTCGCGAAGATCGTCGCCGACATCGCGGCACGGGTTCAGCACCTGGATATCGCGATGGCCGCGAACAATGATGATGCCAATGTGCTGGTCAAGCTGGTGCGCGACCGCGACCTCAACCGCACCATCATAACCTTCTACGGCAGCGAACGGGCGCGCGAGATTCGCTCCTCGCTCGATCCGCAATGCCTGAGCGGCTTTCGCAAGAACGAAAAGTTCGAGATCGAACATTCCGATGTGATCCTCACCGTCGACAATGGCGACTTCGTCTTCTTCGATTGCGCCTATGAGGAATTGCTGCAATCGCTCGGCCCGATCAACGACACCCCGACCGTGCCCTGGACCATGTTCAACGACAATGTGTCGATGGGCTATTTCGGCGTCTACGACCAGTACCTGCTCAACCTGCTCTACGATCCCCGGATCAAGGCCGGCATGACCGTGCAGGACGTCAGTGCGATATTGCCCGACGTACTCGCCGACGTCCGGGCATGGGTGCGCAAGGTCAATAATCTGACGGAGTGAATTGCATCACGATCGCTGCGTTAACTTCCTTCCCGACGCCGCCGTTGCGGTGTCCGCTTCGAGGGGAAGAGCGGTGGTGGTGGCCAGACTGTCAAAATGACGCGAATGACCCCAAGCGGACATTTGGCACCACCTAGCCAGGTTGTCCCGCCTAGGAGACTATCTCGTAGGGAGGTCCCCACCGTGGACGTCGGAGGTTGGCTGCGGAAGCTCGATCTCGAACAATATGAGGCGGCATTCCGCGAGAATAACATCGACGACACCATCCTCCGGAGTTTGACGAGGGAGGACTTGGAGGAGCTTGGTGTCGGATCTGTCGGGCATCGCCGGAAGCTGCTGGACGCCATCGCTGCGTTGCGGGCTGAAGCCTGCGAACCTGCACCGCTAGCGGATGCATGCCTGGAAGCCGACAAAGACACCGCCGAGCGCCGCC
The DNA here is from genome assembly GCF_018130185.1 of Bradyrhizobium sp. AUGA SZCCT0182. Taxonomy (NCBI): domain Bacteria; kingdom Pseudomonadati; phylum Pseudomonadota; class Alphaproteobacteria; order Hyphomicrobiales; family Nitrobacteraceae; genus Bradyrhizobium; species Bradyrhizobium sp. AUGA SZCCT0182. The sequence continues at coordinate 11,923 of NZ_JAFCLY010000010.1, forward strand.
AGGTCACCGTGATGTTCTCGGACCTTGTCGGTTCGACGGCGCTCTCCGCGCGTCTGGACCCCGAGGACCTTCGCGAAGTCATTTCGGCCTATCAGAGGTGCGTCGCCGATATTGTAGGCCGCTTCGGGGGCTTCGTCGCCAGATACATGGGTGACGGCGTGCTGGTCTATTTCGGCTATCCGGCGGCAGATGAGGATGACGCCGAGCACGCAGTTCGAGCCGGTCTCGCGATTATCGACGCGGTCGCTGCAATCTCCGCCCCTGAGCGCCTGCAGGTGCGGATCGGAGCTGCCACCGGTCTGGTGATCGTGGGAGACCTTGTCGGATCCGGCGAAGCGCAGGAACGCAGCATTATCGGCGAAACCCCGAATTTGGCCGCGCGCCTGCAAAGCACGGCCGAACCCAACACCGTCGTTATTGCTGAGGCCACGCGCAAGCTCGTTGGCAATCTGTTCGAGCTACAGGATCTGGGGCCCAAGGAGCTCAAGGGGATCGCTGGACCGGTGAAGCCCTTCTCAGTGCTGCGGGCAAGTTCTGTCGAGAGCCGCTTCGAGGCAATGCACGCCGGCGACCTGACTGCGCTGGTCGGGCGGGAGCAAGAGCTTCAATTGCTCTTGCAGCGCTGGGCGAAAGCAAAGTCCGGCGAAGGCCAGGTTGTACTGCTGTCCGGTGAGGCCGGTATCGGCAAATCCAGGCTTGCCGCCGCGGTCATGGAGAAGCTTGCAGGCGAGCCACATGCGCGGCTGCGTTATTTCTGCTCGCCCCAGCACACGGGCAGCGCTCTCTATCCGGTCATCGGGCAGCTCGAACGTGCCGCCGGATTTGCGTACGGCGACACACCGCAGACAAAGCGCGACAAGCTCGATGCGCTCCTGGCGCAGACCGCGACGTCCAGGCAGGACACAGCACTTGTCGCCGAATTATTGTCACTCGCCAACGATGGGCGCTACCCCGCTCTCGAGCTTGCCCCTGAACAGCGACGGCAGAAGACGCTGGAGGCACTCGACCGGCAATCGGAAACCCTGGCGCGCTCGCGCCCCGTGCTGATGATCGTGGAGGATGCGCACTGGGGCGACCCTACGAGTCTCGAAGCGTTCGGTCGCACGGTGGATCGGATTGCGAACCTTCCCGTTCTCGTGATCGTGACGTTTCGGCCGGAGTTCGAGGCGGCCTGGGTCGGAAAGCCGCATGTGACAGCTCTTGCCCTCAATCGTCTGGGTCATCGCGAGGTCGACAGCATGATCGACCGCGTCGTCGGCAACAAGGCGCTGCCCGCGGACATCAAAAAAGACATCATCGAGCGCACCGACGGCATCCCGTTGTTCGTCGAAGAGATGACAAAGGCCGTTCTGGAGACCGGGAGCGAGCGGGAAGCAATGCAGACTGCGGCCGCGGTTCCCCCCTCGGCGCACGCCGTCCCCGCAAGCCTGCATGCGTCCCTGATGGCGCGGCTTGACCGGCTCGGCCCGGCCAAGGAGCTGGCCCAGACCGGGGCGGCGATCGGTCGCGAGTTTTCGCATGCGCTGTTGGCCGCGGTGGCGCGCAAGCCTGAGGCAGAACTGGTCTCCTCACTCGATCGTCTTGTCCGGGCCGGATTGCTGTTTCGCAACGGCGCACCGCCGCTTGCGACCTACTTGTTCAAGCATGCACTGGTGCAAGATGCGGCCTATGGCACTTTGCTACGCCAGCCTAGGCGCGTGCTCCACGCTCGTATCGCGGACATCCTCGAAAGCCAGTTTGCCGACATCGCCGAGGCCCAGCCGGATCTGCTGGCGCGGCATTACACCGAGGCCGGGCTGATCGACAGGGCCGTCGTGTTGTGGGGCAAAGCAGGATCGCGATCAATTGAGCGCTCGGCGCTGCTGGAGGCCATCGAGCAGCTAACGCGCGCGCTTGAGCAGATCGCGACTTTACCCACCACGCCGGCGCTTCGTCATGAAGAAATCAAGCTCCAGGCTGCGCTGATAGGTCCACTCCGCGATATCAAAGGGCTAGCCGCGCGCGAGACCACGGCCGCCGCCGAGCGGGCGCGCCTGCTGATCGAACAGGCTGAAGCGCTCGGGGAGCCTCCCGAAGATCCGTGGCTGCTGTTTGGGACTCTTATTACGTTGCTTGATTCACATATTGTGAACTTCAACGGCGACCTGGCCCGCGAGAGGGCCGCGCACATCATGACATTTGCCGAGAAAATGGGAGGTACGGAGCCTTTGCGGCTCGCCCAGCAACTCCTAGGTCTTGTCTTGCTTCTCTCGGGAAACATGGCGGAGGGCCGAGTCAATCTGGATCATGCGCTTTCCAGTCCTGTCGAAGCTCAGTCGATGGCGACACCGCGCGGTGGCCGCCTGCGGTGGCCGATACCAATCGTTTTGATCTGGCGGTCGCTGGCACTGTGGACGCTTGGCTATCCTGAAGCTGCGCTGGCAAGCGCAGAACAAGCGGTCGGTGAGGCGCGTAGGACGGGCTACGCCAGTACATTGATGCACATGTTGTCTATCGCATGCATTCCTCATTTGATGGGCCGCAACTATACGACGGCGCAGGCGCTCACCGTTGAGCTCATCGCACTGGCCGAAGAAAAAGGTTCCGGCTTCTGGAAGACCGCCGGATTGTTTAGGCGAGCCAGTCTCCTGGCCGCAACCGGCAAAAACTCGGACGCAGTCAGCATTTTCAGCTCAGCGATCCCCGTCTGGCGCTCAGCAGGGGCGACAGTGATTTTGCCGGTATGGCTATCCTACTTGGCGAAGGCCTGTGGGGAGGTTGGCCAATTCGACGACGCATGGCGCCACATTGGCGAAGCAATGAAGGTGGTCGAGGTCACAAAAGAAGCATGGTACGAGGCCGAGGTCTATCGCATCGCCGGTGAAATTGTCCTGATATCGCCAGCGCGGGACTTGGCAAAAGCGGAAACGTATTTCGCGCGGGCGCTCGCAGTCGCGAAGGCGCAGCAGGCAAAATCCTGGGAGTTGCGCACAGCCACGAGCATGGCGCGGCTCTGGCACGATCAAGGGAGGCGTGATGAGGCCCGAGAACTTCTCGCTCCGATCTACGGTTGGTTCACCGAGGGGTTCGCCACGCCGGATTTGAAGGAGGCAAAAAGCCTACTCGATTCGCTGGCGCCATGAGGACACTGGTGGAGTGCCGGAAAGAAATGCCTGCTCATGGCACCAAACAGACATGCGGAGAAAACGGACCTCGCGCAGCACGTCCGTAATGTCAGCTTATGACCTTCTCCGATGCCCGGGGTCCATCGGGTGGTCAGCGCGTGCCGGCACGATCCCCACAAGCAACGATATCCCGGGGAGATTTTCGACCCGCTCCCTCGGGCGGAGAGAACACCGCCAGGTATCCGCTGCCCCCTGCGAGCTTATATGTGGCGACCGCGCGATAGCCGACGGCGGTCAGTTCGCAACGCAAGAGCTCTATTGGCGTGCCGTGTTTCGACGTCGGAAGCTCAAGGTCGACAATTCCAACCCGCGCACCCCGCTTCAAGGCGGACGAGAGATTGTAGAGGAAGGCATAAGGTTGGGCTATCTCGTGATACATGTGCACAAGGATTGCAGCATCCAGCGAGGAAGCGGGCAGGCGCGGGTCGTGTGGTTCGCCGAGCGCGAATTTGACGTTCGTCAACTTCAGGCGTTCTACTCGCCGGGCGAGCTTGACGAGGTAATCCCGCGTAACGTCCTGGGCAACGACAGAGCCTTCGGGCCCGACGAGGTGCGAGATCCTGACCGTGTGGTAACCGCTGCCTGCACCAATGTCGCCGACCGTCATGCCTGGCTTTAGTTCAAGAAGACGGGCGATTTGACCGGTTTCATTCAGGGCGTCGCGGTGCTCTTCGGCAGAGCGGCGTGGGCTGACAATCTGCGCAACAGGGCGCTGAGGTAAGGGAAACTCGTTTGCAGCGGCTCCGGGGGGAGCCAGATGACCAATGTCAGCGGCGTATGCGCGAGTTGCGGCAAACGCCACTAGCGTCGCTGCACGGGCCAGTGTTATCACGCGCCTGCCGAGCAGGCGCAGCCGGTTTAGGCGCGGTCGTCCAGTTTTTGTGAGCTCAATAGGTGGACTCACACAGCCAACTCCATCTGTTCGCCTTGCGCTGGAGCACCCAACGAAGCCTAAGTGAGAATGCTGAGTACTCGAAGTCAACGGGTAAAGCCCGGCTGACGGTCGGCAACATCATCAGAATGCTGGCCCGCGTGCCGAAGTCCCGCGCAGGCTGTCACTTCGCTACGGCCATCGGACTGCGCGCCACAGCTCGAAGGCTATGTTCAAAATGTTTGACTCGCTCAACCAGACTTCATGTCTTCGTCCAGTATCACCAGCACCCAGGCTAGAAGCAGAAGCATCGTGGCAATAACGGAGTGCCTCCCCCAACATGAAGGCCACCCCAAAGCCTGCAACGATGAGGCCAACCAGTGTCTCCCGGCTGTATCCAACTAGCATTCGTTCCCATACTGCAACAGGATGCCTGACCATAGCTAATGTCGGTTGTTGGCACTAGACATGCCGACCGGCCGTGGACGATGTCCGCTCCCGGGAGAAGACGAGAAATCATGATGTCCGGACAAGCCGACGCGATTGACCCGAAGCGGACATGGGCGGGCTGGTTCGAGTTTCGCTCCGATCACTCTGGAAGACCAGCCTTTCGTAGGCCAGCGCTGAACAAAGCGAAATCCTCGCCCCGGCGGAATGACGCGAGATCTTTCAAGTTTGATATGCTCAAACCGGGCCTGTGTTTCAGTACCAACTCCACGCCGTGTTGTGCCGGTTCCAGACGTCCAGCCAGCCCGTTGCTTGCCGCATACGCACAAATTGGCAGCAGAAAAGGCGGACTGTCACGCATGGACGTTTCGGCCCAGGCTGACGCGCTGTCGTAATCGCCTAACAGAAAATGCGCATATGCCGCTGCACCATGAACACCAGCGGGATCGCGAGGATTTAGGCGAACGGCATGTGCGACATGTTCGAGCGCCACATCCGGTTCACCTCTCCAGACCCTCAGCCACGCACCGAGCGTCCAGGCGGACGCATGATTCGGATTAGCTTCCAGCCCCCGGTCCATGAAAGTCGCGGCCGCGTCGAACTCGTGCGCTATGAAAGCAAGTGCATAACCGCCCATACACAATGCCACGGAATCCTCGCTACCCAGATGCACTGCTTTCCAAGCCAAACTCGTGGCTTCGGCACTTTCCCGGACAGATTCGATCATCCATCCGCGCGCCTTTCGGTGCACGTAGCACCATGCGGCCATGCCGTAGGCGCAGGCTAGTTTGGGATCGACGTCGATCGCTTTGCGGTAAAGCCGGAGCGCTTCTTGATTGGCGGCCATCGACTCAAAATCATGCTTGGCCATTCCGCGCAGGTAGTAATCATACGCCAGGAGATTCTCGGTTGGCTTTCGGTTGGCTCGCTTGATCTCCTCAATCTGTAATTTGGAGGCGATTGCGCCCACAACGCCCTCTGTCACGCGGTCCTGAAGGTCAAACATATCTTCGGGCGGGCCCTCGAAACGGCCGGCCCACAGGTGCGCTCTGGTTTCGGTGTCTATAAGTTGTCCTGCGATACGTATACGGTTTCCAGCTTTGCGCACACTACCGACAAGGACATAGCGTACGCCAAGCTCGCGACCAACTTGCCTTACGTCGACTGTCCGGCCTCTGTACGTGAAGCTTGAGTTTCGCGCGATCACAAACAGCCAACGAAAGAGCGACAACGCCATCGTGATGTCCTCCACGATGCCGTCAGCCAGGTACTCCTGCTCAGCGTCCGCACAAAGGTTCTGGAAAGGCAGCACCGCAATCGAGGACTTGTCCCGACGTGGAAGCGCGGGTTTTCGCGGCATCGCAACGTCGAGAACTCTAAAAGCGCGAACCGGGCGTTCGATGTTTTTGAGGCTTTGTTCACCCATATCGACGAACTCAGCCTGAATTTTGCCCTGGACATGATCGTAGGCGGACGATGAGATCCAGATCCCACCGGCCTCTGCGATGCTTTCGAGTCGAGCCGCGATATTGACGCCGTCTCCAAAAACGTCGTGAGGTTCGATGATTACGTCTCCGACGTTGATGCCCACACGAAACATAATGCGGCTATCTTCCGAGTCATCGACTGTAAGCTCCCTGATGCGGGCCTGGAACTGGACAGCAGCGCGAACCGCTTCGACCGCGCTCGGAAACTCTGCCAAGAACCCGTCGCCCGTGTTCTTCACGATCCGGCCCCCGCGTTCGGCAATTGCGGGGGTGACAGCGTCAATCAAAAGTGCCGCAACTTTGGCATGCGTAGCTTCTTCATCATTGTGCATGAGCCGCGAATAGCCAGCCACGTCGGCGGCCATTATGGCCGACAACCTGCGCTCGACCCGAATTGGCCGATCCTGCACCATGGTTCGCACCCTAACCGACAACATATTGTACGACGGATTGAGTGACCGGACTACTCGGCTAACGTCTGCTTCTGGCACCCTTCGTACCTGATGCGGTGTCCGAATTGGGTCAGGAATAGGCACCCAGGCGGACAGCAGCCGACCGCTCGGATTCATGATTGGCGAAACGGCTATTCGCGGCAAACGAGCCCGTCATGGGCGCCTACGAAATTCAGGATCTGTTCGGCGCAGGCCCGCGGCTGCAGCATTCCCAGCATCGCGTAAGGCGTATCGAGATGCGTCACGCGGACGGAGGCGATGTTGTCGCGCAGCGCGGCTTCCTGATCGGCGGACGAGATGTTGCTGCCGGTCGGATAGAGTGCGAGCGTCGGAGCCTCGACCTTTTGCAGGTAAGGCCTGGCGTCGACGGAGCCGGCGAACTCGACCATCGCAGCGACGACATCGATGTCGGCCTTCCCTACTTCCCTGGCGTACCAATCCATGAAGGCCGGATCGAAACCGGCGGGAAACCGCGCCAGCGTGTTCGACTTGCGCACCCAGCCCTCGACGCCGAGCGCCCTGATGGCCTCGACCCAACTCGGAAAGCCGACCGCATAGGCGTTGCGGATCCAGTCATTGGCCCACACCGCCGGCGCCAGCACCGACAGCGTACGCAGGCGCTGCGGCCGCTCGGCGGCGAAAATCAGCGTGATCGCGCCGCCGATCGCCTCCCCGACCAGATGAAAATTCGGTGCGCCCGCGTGATCGGCCACCGCCTCGATGTCCCCGATGTAGGCGGCAAGCGAGAGCGCGTGCGCCGGATCTTTCAGCGGCGACGATTGTCCGAGCCCGCGCAAGTCCGGACAGATCACCCGGTAGAACCGCGCCAGATACGGCACCATGTTGAACCAGAACTCGCCCGAGCGGGCGAAGCCGTGGATCAGGATGATGGTCTCGGCCTTGCGCCAGCGGTCGGTGTAGTCGTGAACCGCGTAGTGCAACGGTGTCCCGTCACCGGCTTCGACGGTCGGCATCGCGGCGCTCCCGTCAGTTCGGTTTCAGACGGAGTTCTCTGGCGAGCTGCTCCATCTGGACGAATTCGCTTTGCGCGTATTTGGCGGCGTCTTCGGCGCTGATCACCCAGACCTCCTCGCCGCGTTTGGCCGCCATCGCCTTGAATTCGGGGCTTTGCGCCGCCCGGGTCAGAACGTCGCGCAGTTTTTCAAAGCGATCCTGAGGGATGTCGCGTGGCGCGATGACCGCGCGCCACAGCAATGTCTGGGATGGCGCCATCTTGACGTCATCAAGGCTTTCGACGTCGGGCAGCGTCGGAAAGCGCCGCGCCGTGGTCAGCAGCAGGCACTTTGCTTTTCCTTCGGCGACAAATTGCGCGATCGAGGCGATGGCGCCGCCATAAATGTCGATGGTGCGCGCAAGGAAGGCCGTTACCGTCTGGTCGGCGCCGGTAAAGGGGATGATCCGCTGGCGGATGCCCTCGGGTTGAAAAATCCGTGCGGTCGAAAACTGCACGAAGGCGCCGACGCCGTCCGAACCATAGGTGTATTTGTCGGGGTTGTTCTTTAGCTCGGCGAGGAACTCGCCTGCGTTCTTCGCCGGAAAATCCGGGTGGACGCAGAGCACGCCGGCGGCCTGCGTGATCATCGCGACAATGCGGTAGTCGGCCTGCTGGAAGCTTTGCGCCGCAACATGCGGGGCCATGGTGATGGCGCCGCTCGGCACCCCGCCGATGGTGTAGCCGTCCGGCTCGGACTTCGTCACAAAGCCGACGCCGATGGTGCCGCTGGCGCCGGGCTTGTTCAGGATCACGATCGGCTGGCCGAGCATCGGCGCTGCGACCTGGGCCAGCGACCGCATGATGGTGTCGGTGCTGCTTCCGGGCCCGGCGGGCACCACCAGCTGAACCGGCCGCTCGGGATAGTTGTCGGCCGACGCCGGCGAAACTACGCCGGCCATGAGGGCAGCTATTACGGCTACCGCGCCGATTCGGGCCAGCCCGGCAAAACGGCGCGACCAGGGCCACCACATCATGTCAGCGAATTTCTCCGTCGCGTCCTCCCCAATTGCCGGCAAGCGCCGTGATCCGAGTTCCGGCCAGCGACAACGCTGGGTTTTGCCTACGAAAACTTGTGACTTGCGGGAGCAAATCTTGTCTAATGAGTTAAAGGAAATCGTGTATAAGCTTTTCAAATGAATGACCTCCCCCGTACCCAGGCCCTGCGCTGCTTCATTACCGTGGCGCGCGAGGGCGTTGTGTCGCGCGCGGCCAGTTTGCTGAACCTGACCCAGCCGGCCGTCAGTTTGCAGCTAAAAGGGCTGGAGGAAAGTACCGGCCTGTTGCTTTTCAACCGAACACCGGGCGGCTTTACCCTGACCGAAGCCGGCGCCGCCCTGCTGCCGCTGGCGCACAAGGCGATATCGGCCTCGTCGGATTTCAAGACGATGGCGGATTCCCTGCGCGAGTCGGTACGGGGATCGCTTCGGGTCGGCACGATCCTGGATCCCGAGTTCATCCGGCTTGGACCTTTCGTGCGGAGCCTCGCCACTTCCTTGAAACAGACCGAAGTCTTCCTGCGCTACGGCATGAGCGACGACGTGCTGGCGCAGATCGGCAGGGGCGACCTCGACGTCGGATATTATGTCGACGCCACGCCTCCGGAGTCCCTGTCGTTCCCGAGCTTCTCCGAGCGCCACATCGACGACGGAAAGTACCAGCTCGCGCCGCTGATGAGCTACCCGTACCGGGTGATTGCCCCAGCGGAATGGAGCGACCGGGTGATCGGCAAGGACTGGCCCGACCTGATCGGCCTGCCGTGGCTCGCGACGCCGCCGCACTCGGCGCATCGGCGCCTGCTCGACAATATCTTCCGCCCCATGGGCTCGCTGCCGAAGCGGGTGGCCTATGCCGACCAGGAAGAGGCCATGATCGACTTCGTCGAATCCGGCATCTGCCTCAGCCTCGCGCGCGACTGCACCCTCGATCGCATCACCCGCAAACGGAACTTCGTGATCGCCGACAAGGTGACGGTGACCTGCGACCTGAGCTTTGCCTGCCTGACATCGCGGCGGCACGAACCGGTGATTTCGCACGCCTTCTCGGCCATGCAGGCGGTGTGGGATTTGAAGCCGACCAATGCCCTGCCCGCGCCGGTGGCCGCGCCAAGGTCGCGGAAAAGCGCACGAAGATAACCAGCCCCGCCGAATTAGCCGTCAGATCTTGCCATCGGAATCGCAGATCGATTTCAGTGCTCGCCATTCCTCCGGCGTCAGCAGCGGCGGCTTGCTGGCCGGCCGGTCTTCCCGGGTCATCCGCGCCAGCCGATCCTCGCTCATCGGATGGCTGGAGATGATGGAGAGGCCCTTGCCTCCCTTGCCGGTGACGCGGACGAGCAACTCGCCCATCGGCTTGGTCGGCCGGCCCAGCCCGTGCATGACGTCGATCGAGAAGCCGTCGGCATCCTGCTCGGCCTCGCGCGAATGCGACGAGGTGACCAGCGTCTTTGATGCAAAGATCAGGGCGCTGGAGCCCGTGATGTCGCCGAACAGCAACCCGACCAGAAACGCCGTGCCGCCGTCGCGGATCAATCCCCGCATGTTGTCGCGATGCTTGTGGTGGCCGAGTTCGTGCGCCAGCACGCCTGCGATCTCGTCGGCGTTCTCGGCCTTCGCGAGCAATCCGTTGAACATGTAAACCCTGCCGCCCGGTAGCGCGAAGGCATTGGGCACCGACGACGACAGCACGCTGGACTGTACCGAAGTATCCATCCCGGCCGATTCACGTATCGCGGTCATCAGCTTGACGAAGGCTTTTTGCCCGGCCGCATTGTCGCAGACCTTGGCGTCGAAGATCGTCTTGACCTGACTTTCGGCCGCTTCGCCGAGCCGCCGTTCAAAGGCCTCCGGCACCAGCGGCGCCAAACGATCGGCGGCGAGCGGGACACCGAACAATACCACCGCGATGATCGAAACCGTGGCGGCGAGCGACCAGCCGACGATCGCGGCGACGCCGCGGCGGCCCGGCGTGTTCTCATCCAGAGTTGCACAACGCGAGACTAGGTCGGCCGCGACCGCGGCATCGCGAATCTCCAGGCGCGCCAGCGCCGGTGCCGTCAGAGCACTGAGGCGCAGCATGCCGGAGGGACCGTCGGCGCGGCGGATATCGGCATAGGCCCATGCCGCAAGGCTCGTTTCACCGTCGCGGATTTCCAGCCGGTCGGCAAAATGCAGCGTGACCGCGCGCCGCTGGTTCGACTTGCCGTCGAAATAGATCGCCGAACCGCCCGATGGCGATTTCGGGGTACCGGGAGCGTCGCTATCCGTGATGGTACCGGTCATCAGCTAGAAGCCCGCGACATCAAGGCCATCAGCAAAACCTTCACCAAGCGCATTGGCCAGTTCACCCCTTGCCGAAACATTGGCAGCCGCTTCGATGCCGTGGATGTTGATCGATTCCAACACCCGCACCCAGAGATCGCGCATCAGATAGACGCGGATCACGACGTTGAGCGCCAGTGCGAACACCAGGTAGCCGATGCCAGCGAGCACCAGCAACAGGATGCTCTGAGAAGATTCCTGCGACTTGAAGAACTCGCCGAATCCCTCGCCGTTCATGCTGGCGACCAGCGCCGCGGCAGCTGCGAGGTAGACCGTGAAAACGAACCCGAGCAGGATGATCCAGCCGACCACCTTCCAGTACAGGCCGATCAGCCGGCTGCGCGGCAATTCCGATTCTAGCCGCACGCCGCCGATCCGGATGCCGGACAGCCACCAGCGCCATTCGACCGCCTTGAACGCGCCGTAGATGAAGGGTGCGAACAGCGGCATCAGGAACGCCATTGGTGCGAGCAACCACAGCCACCAGCCGCGCTTGAAGAATTCCCAGCCGCTTCCCTCGAACTTCCCCTGCAGATCGCCATAGTATGAATGGCGCATCTTGTAGCGCTCGAGCGCCGCCGTGCGCCATGGCAGCGCCAAGCCGAAGGTCACCATCGACAGCAGGCCCCACAGCGACGCCTGCAAGGCATAAATCCAGCCCGAGCCACTCATCCAGAATCGCACGCCGCGCCACACCGTGCGCGTCAGGCGATAGCGGCGGGCGCGAAAGATCGCAAACTGCCCGAACAGATAGAAGAAAGCGACCAGGGGAATGCTGGCGAACGCCTTGTAATGCTCGGCTTCGAGGCCGGCGAGAAAGTAGGCCAGATAGATCGGCACCAGGATCGCGAGTGCAACCAGGAACCCGATCAACAATTCCCGGCCCCGGCCGGTATATTCGGCGCCATCGCCGTCGATCTGGGTATTGCTCCAGAGATGGCGTCGGATGTCGGTGGTGAGCCAGAAGCGGTAGAAGCCCAGCGTCACCAATTCCAGCCCGGCGCCGCGCTTCACCAGGTGAAAGAATTCATCACGCTTGCCGGAAAACCCCACTGGCATCGGCGGCGGTTTCGGCAGCGGCGGTAGCGATGGCGGCCCGAGCGGGGTCCAACTCATCTGGTTCACGGGTCAACTCCAAGGCAGCGGGCAACAAGTCGGGTTTACACCAATTTGTCGGCTGGAGTGTGATCCGGTTCACTTACGCTGACTTGTCGAACAGCTCCCGCCCGATCAGCATGCGCCGGATTTCGCTGGTTCCGGCGCCGATTTCGTAGAGCTTGGCGTCGCGCAACAGCCTGCCGGTCGGATAGTCGTTGATGTAGCCATTGCCGCCGAGCAGCTGGATGGCGTCGAGCGCGCATTGCGTCGCCTTCTCGGCGGCATAGAGGATGGCGCCGGCCGCGTCCTCGCGCGTGGTCTCGCCGCGGTCGCAGGCTTTCGCCACCGCATACACATAAGCGCGCGAGGCGTTCATCGTGGTGTACATGTCGGCGATCTTGCCCTGCACCAGCTGGAAGGTGCCGATCGGCTGGCCGAACTGCTTGCGCTCATGCACGTAAGGCAGCACCACGTCCATGCAGGCCTGCATGATGCCGATGGGACCCGCGGCCAGCACCGCGCGTTCATAATCGAGGCCGGACATCAGGACGTTGACGCCGCGGCCGACTTCGCTGAGCACGTTCTCTTCCGGGACTTCGCAATTGTCGAACACCAGTTCGCAGGTATCGGAGCCGCGCATGCCGAGCTTGTCGAGCTTTTGCGCGGTGGAAAATCCCTTCATGCCCTTTTCGATGATGAACGCCGTGATGCCGCGCGGGCCGGCATTGGCGTCGGTTCGTGCATAGACCACCAGCGTGTCGGCGACCGGGCCGTTGGTGATCCACATCTTGCTGCCGGTCAGGACGAAGCGGTCGCCCTTCTTGTCCGCCCGCGTCTTCATCGACACCACGTCGGAGCCGGAATCCGGCTCCGACATCGCCAATGATCCGACATGTTCGCCCGAGATCAGTTTCGGCAGATATTTGCGCTTCTGCGCGTCGTTGCCGTTGCGGCGGATCTGGTTGACGCAGAGGTTGGAATGCGCGCCGTACGAAAGACCGACCGCCGCTGATGCCCGCGACATTTCCTCGACCGCGATGCAGTGCTCGAGATAGCCGAGCCCGGTGCCGCCATATTCCTCCTCGACGGTAATGCCGTGCAGGCCGAGCGCGCCGATCTTGGGCCAGAGATCCCTTGGAAACTGATTGCTCTTGTCGATTTCGGCCGCGCGCGGCGCGATCTCCTTGCTCGAAAAGGCAAACACGGTCTCGCGAATGGCATCCGCGGTTTCACCGAGGTCGAAATTGAGCATCCGGTACGCATTGGGAATCATGGTCGGCGACCTCCGGCGAAATATCGTTATTGGGATAAGCCTTAACCCCTGCAGGCGCGCTTGTCACGGGGAATGATACGGCTCCGTATCGGCCCCGACCGGGTGTAAAGTTCAATGCGGCCGAAGCATCAAAACTGTCCCTTGCTCCGGCACGTACGAACGGCTGTAATCGGCCCAAAATACCGCCACCGGGCGAATCCCGGCGCGCGGAGAACAATCAGGGAGCCGCTCCATGCAGGGAACCATCGAACTCACCCAGGATTCCATTGAACTGGACTCCCGGCAAAAGGCCGCACGCGAGCGCGCTTATTCGCTGCCGCTGGCCGAGTTCGACCCCGGCGATCCCGAACTGTTCAAGACCGATACGTTCTGGCCGTATTTCGACCGGCTGCGCCGCGAAGCGCCGGTGCATTACTGCAAGGACAGCATGTTCGGGCCGTATTGGTCGATCACCAAATACAATGACATCATGGACATCGAGACCAACCACGCGGTGTTCTCGTCGGCGGCCTATCTCGGCGGCATCACCATCCGCGACGTCGCAACCGATCTGCGCCGCGAAAGCTTCATCGCCATGGACCAGCCGCGCCACTCGGCGCAGCGCAAGACCGTGGCACCGATGTTCACGCCAACCCATCTCGACCAGCTTGCGATCAACATCCGCAAGCGGTCGGCCGAATGCCTCGACAATCTGCCGCGAGGCGAAGTGTTCGACTGGGTCGACCGGGTCTCGATCGAGCTCACCACGCAGATGCTCGCGGTGCTGTTCGACTTCCCCTGGGAGGACCGCCGCAAGCTGACGCGCTGGTCTGACATTGCGACGACGATACCCGGGCCCGGCGGCCTCGTCGCCACCGAAGAGGCGCGGCAGGCCGAACTTCTGGAATGCGCGACCTACTTCGCCACGCTCTGGAAGGACCGGATCAACCAGCCGCCGAAGAGCGATCTGCTTTCGATGATGGCGCACAGCGAAGCCACGCGCGACATGGACCCGAAGAATTTCCTCGGCAATCTGATCCTCTTGATCGTCGGCGGTAATGACACCACCCGCAACACGCTGTCGGGCAGCATCTATGCGCTGAGCAAGAACCCCGACCAGTACAGGAAGCTGCGCGACAATCCCGCGCTGATCGACAGCTTCGTTCCCGAGGTGATCCGCTGGCAGACGCCGCTGGCGCACATGCGGCGCACCGCGCTCGAGGATATCGAGTTCCGCGGCAAGCAAATCAAGGAGGGCGACAAGGTCGTGATGTGGTACGTCTCGGGCAACCGCGACGAAGAGGTGATCGATCGCCCCTACGAGTTCATCATCGACCGCGCCCGGCCCCGTACCCACATCTCCTTCGGCTTCGGTATCCACCGCTGCGTAGGCCTGCGGCTGGCGGAACTGCAATTGAAGATTATCTGGGAAGAGATTCTCAAGCGCTTCGACAAGATCGAGGTGATGGATGAGCCGAAGCGGGTTTATTCAAGCTTTGTCAAGGGTTACGAGACCCTGCCCGCCCGTATCGTCGGCTAGGCCAGCAGTTCCGCCCAAATCGGCACGGGCTTTGCGCATCGAGCGTCTGCAAGTTATAGTCTAATACATTTCCTATTGCGTTTCCTTGCACCCAGGGATGACTGACGATGAACGTCCTGACCGCGATCCGAGGCGACAGACAAGAGCTCCTGCGCGCCGCGCGCGAGGAGGCCTATTCGACGCCGCTCAGCGAATTTCACCCGGGTGCGCCAAAGCTGTTCCAGAACGATACGTTGTGGCCGTGGTTCGAGCGGCTGCGCAAGGAAGAGCCGGTGCATTACTGCACTAACGCGCCGATCGAGCCGTACTGGTCGGTGACCAAATACAACGACATCATGCATGTCGACACCAACCACGGCATCTTCTCCTCCGACTCGACGCTCGGCGGTATCTCGATCCGCGACGTGCCGCCCGGCTACGACTATCCGAGTTTTATTGCGATGGACCAGCCGCGGCATTCGTCGCAGCGCAAGACCGTATCGCCGATGTTTACGCCGACGCATCTCGATGAGCTGGCAAAGCTGATCCGCGAGCGCGCCTGCAAGGTGCTTGATGGCCTGCCGCGCAACGAGACCTTCAACTTCGTCGACCGCGTCTCGATCGAACTGACCACGCAGATGCTGGCGACGCTGTTCGACTTCCCCTGGGAAGAACGCCGCAAGCTGACGCGCTGGTCCGACGTCTCGACCGCGCTGCCCAAGAGCGGCGTTGTGGAATCGCCGGAACAGCGACGGCAGGAAATGGACGAATGCTACGCCTATTTCTCAAAGCTCTGGAATGAGCGCGTCAACAGCGAGCCGCGCAACGATCTGCTGTCCATGATGGCCCATAGCGAGGCGACGCGCCACATGGACCCCGATAATCTGATGGGCAACATCATCCTCTTGATCGTCGGCGGCAACGACACCACCCGCAACACCATGAGCGGCTCGGTGCTGGCGCTGAACGAGCATCCCGAGCAGTACCAGAAGCTGCGCGACAATCCGGCATTGATCGACAGCATGGTGCCGGAAGTAATCCGCTGGCAGACGCCGCTGGCGCATATGCGGCGCACCGCGCTGGTCGACACCGAAATCGGCGGCAAGAAGATCGCAAAGGGTGACCGCGTCGTGATGTGGTACGTCTCCGGCAACCGCGACGAAGAGGGTATCGAGAAGCCCGACGAATTCATCATCGACCGCGCCCGGCCGCGTACCCACCTGTCATTCGGCTTCGGCATCCACCGCTGCGTCGGCATGCGGCTGGCCGAGCTGCAGCTGAAAATCGTGTGGCAGGAAATGCTGAAGCGTTTTGACCGTATCGAGGTGGTCGGCGAGCCGAAGCGGGTCTATTCCAGTTTTGTGCGCGGCATCGAATCGCTGCCGGTCAGAATTTCTTGAGCGAGCTCAATTCGCCTGAGGCTATCAACGCCAAAGGCTTTACTGGCGCCCCTATAACATCGCGGCATGGCAGCTTGAACCAGATGAGAAGGCCGCGCTGCGGTATTTTCGGCTAGACCTTGGGCGTGGTCACGCAGGAGACGTGACCCGGAACCGAGGCTGCCATGAACGATGCTGCTGTCAGGGATGACGCCAAAGACGATACCCAGGCCGGCCAAAGCTGGCCGCTCCAGATCTACAAGACGCTGAAAGCGCATGGCGTCTCGCAAATCTCCTATGTTCCCGATGCCGGCCACTCCCGGCTGATCGAGCTGTCGCACGCCGATCCCGCGATCCAGACCACCGTCTTGACCACCGAAGAGGAAGGCGTCGCGCTATCCGCCGGCGCCTGGCTCGGCGGTGACCGCTCGGTGCTGTTGATGCAGTCGAGCGGCGTCGGCAATTGCGTCAACATGTTCTCGCTCGCCGCAAGCTGCCGCCTGCCGTTCCTGACGCTGGTGACGATGCGCGGCGAATGGGCGGAGTTCAATCCGTGGCAAATCCCGATGGGCAAAGCGACGCAGCAGGCGTTTGAGATCATGGGCGTCACCGTGTTCCGGCTCGATCGTCCCGAGGACGCGGAAGAGATGATTTCGGCGGCCTGTTCGCTGGCGTTCGAGGGCGACCAGCAGATCGCGGTGCTGATCTCGCAGCGCATGCTCGGCCGCAAAAAGTGGACGGAGACGAAGTGATGGTCCAGAATTTCACGCTTGGTCGCCGCGAGGCCGTCAAGGCGCTGCTCGCCGACCGTAAGGATCTGCTTGTGGTGACCGGGCTCGGCTCGGCCTCCTATGACGTGTTCGATGCCGGCGAGCATCCCGGTAATTTCTATCTGTGGGGCGCGATGGGCGGCGCCGGCATGGTCGGCCTCGGACTCGCGCTGGCGCAGCCGAAGCGGCCGGTCGCCGTGATCACCGGCGACGGCGAGCAGCTGATGGGCATCGGCAGCCTGCTGACGATCGCGACCAAGATTCCGGGCAATCTGACCATCGTCATTCTCGACAACGGCCATTTCGGCGAGACCGGCATGCAGGTCAGCCATTCCGGGCTCGGCGCCCAGCTCGACGTGATCGCGACCGGCGCAGGCTTTCGCTCGGTCACCGAGATCACGGATATCAAGGGCATCAATGATTATCGGCCCACGCTGCAGCGCATCGATCAAGGGCCGCGGCTGGCGCGCATTCGTATCGCCACCGGCCATGTCGATCGCGCGCTGCCGCCGCGCGACGGCGTGTTCCTGAAGAACCGGTTCCGGGAAAACCTTGGGTTTGCGGTCACGTAATCGCCTCAGCCGACCTGGATATCCCAGAGGCCTTCCTTGCGGCAGGCCTCGACCTCCTTGCGGAGCAGATCAGTGACGAGCGTGATGGCGGTCGAACCGGGATGCTCGATAGGGGAGGCGATGGTGAGTTCGCGCATCGGCGCCGGTTTTGCAATCGTGGCGACTTCCAGCCGGCCGTCGGCGACTTCCGCGCGCAGCGAGGACGGCGGCAGCAACGCATATCCAAGCCCCTCCTCGACCAGGCTGGTCAGGACACGAAACGAGTCCGCCTCGACCTGGACATCGAGCTTCAGCTTCTTCTTTGCCGCCGCATGCTCGATCAGCGTCCGGAGCCCGTGCGAATGACTGGGCAACACCAGCCGCTGCCGCAGCAGCCAATCGATATCGACCTGCTTCTTCTTCGTCAGCCCGCAACCGCGCGGGCCGACGGCGACGATCTTGTCGCGGCCGAGGTGTTGCACGGTGAGGTGCAGATCGGCCGACGGCCCGTAGATCACGGCCAAGTCCATCTGGCCGCGGTGCAACCACTCGATCAGATGTCCGCTGTAGCTCTCGACGATGCAGAGCGAGATGCCCGGATAGCTTTCGACGGTGCGCCGCGCCAGCCGCGCCGAGATCACGCAACTCACCGTTGGAACCAGACCCAGCACCACCCGTCCCGACGGTGGTCCGCCGGAGGACTGGATATCGTCGCGAATTTGATCGATTTGCCGAACGATGCCGGCCGTCCGCGCCAGCAGCAGACGGCCGGCCTCGGTCAGCACCATGCCGCGGCCGTTCCGGGTAAACAGCTCGGCGCGCAGCTCGTGTTCGAGCAGCTTGATCTGGCGGCTGAGCGCCGGCTGCGCGACCCGCAACGTGTCGGAGGCCTTGCTGAGGCTTCCGAGTTCAGCCACGCAACTGAACGTCCTCAGCTGTCGGAAATCCATGCTTGCCAATCTTGGAATGCAAGTTAATACGCTATAACAGTTGAGCATAGGGACTTCACGGTGGTTTCACAACTGCAAGCCCATCCCCAATCACAACGACGGCACTTCAAATGACCGCACACGAACAACCCGACGAGTACGCCGATATCCGCAACGCGGTCGCGAAACTCTGCGCCCAGTTCCCCGGCGAATACTGGCGCAAGCTCGACCGCGAAATGAAATATCCGAGCGAGTTCGTCGATGCGCTGACGCAGGCGGGTTATCTCTCGGTGCTGATCCCCGAGGAATATAACGGCGCCGGGCTGAAACTGTCCGCGGCGGCCGCGATCCTCGAAGAGATCCAGCGCGCCGGCTGCAATGGCGGCGGCTGCCACGCCCAGATGTACACGATGGGCACGCTGCTGCGGCACGGCAGCGACGAGCAGAAGGCAAAATGGCTGCCCAAGATCGCCAGCGGCGAATTGCGGCTGCAGGCGTTCGGTGTCACCGAGCCGACCAGTGGCACCGATACATCCTCGCTGAAGACCTTTGCCAAACGTGACGGCAACAAGGGCTACATCGTCAATGGCCAGAAGATCTGGACCAGCCGCGCCGAATATTCCGACCTGATGATCCTGCTCGCGCGCACCACGCCGAAGGAAGACGCCAAGAAGCGCACCGATGGCTTGTCGGTGTTCATCGTCGACATGCGCGAAGCCAAGGGCAACGGCCTCGAGATCCGCCCGATCCGCACCATGATGAACCACGCCACCACGGAAGTGTTCTTTACGGACATGCGGGTGCCGGCCGAAAACCTGATCGGCGAGGAAGGCAAGGGTTTCCGCTACATCCTGTCCGGCATGAATGCCGAACGCATCCTGATCGCCGCCGAGTGCATCGGCGACGCCAAATGGTTCATCAAGAAGGCGACGGATTACGCCAAGGAGCGCGTGGTGTTCGGCCGTCCGATCGGCCAGAACCAGGGCGTCCAGTTCCCGATCGCCAAGGCTTACGCGCAGATGCGCGCGGCCGAACTGATGGTGAAGGAAGCCACCCGCAAATATGAAGCCGGGCTCGATTGCGGTGCCGAGGCCAACATGGCCAAGATGCTGGCGGCCGACGCTTCCTGGGAAGCCGCCAATGCCTGCGTGCAGACCCATGGCGGTTTTGCGTTCGCCGAGGAATACGACGTCGAGCGCAAGTTCCGCGAGACGCGGCTTTATCAGGTCGCGCCGATCTCGACCAATCTCATCCTGTCCTTCGTGTCCGAGCATGTGCTCGGCATGCCCCGCTCCTACTGAGAACCATCATGCTGCCGTTAGAGGGATTGATCGTCGTCGCCGTCGAACAGGCGGTCGCCGCACCATTTTGCAGCTCGCGGCTGGCGGATGCCGGCGCCCATGTCATCAAGGTGGAGCGCCCCGAGGGCGACTTTGCCCGCGGCTATGACGCCGCGGCAAAGGGACAGAGCAGCTATTTCGTCTGGCTCAACCGCGGCAAGAACTCCGTGGTCGTCGATCTCGCCACCAAAGAGGGGCGCGCATCGATGGAAGAGCTGATCGCGAGCGCCGACGTGCTGCTGCAAAACCTCAAACCTGGCTCGATGGACAAGCTCGGCTTCTCGCTGGAGCGCCTGCGAAAAGATTATCCGGCGCTGATCTGCTGCACCATATCAGGCTATGGCGATGACGGCCCCTATGCCGACCGCAAGGCCTATGACCTTCTGATCCAGGCCGAGAGCGGCCTCGCCTCGATCACCGGCGGACCGGAAGGCCCGTCCCGCGTCGGCATTTCTGTCGTCGATATCGCGACCGGCGCCACCGCGCATGCCTCGATCCTTGAAGCGCTGATCGCACGCGGGCGCACCGGCAAGGGCGCCGATATCCGGATTTCGATGTTCGACGTGATGGCCGACTGGATGGCGGTGCCGCTGATCAATTCGGAAGCCGGCAATCCGCCGAAGCGGATGGCGCTGGCGCATCCGTCCATTGCGCCCTACGGCGTGTTCCAGTCGAAGGACGGCAAGGGCATCCTGATCTCGATCCAGAGCGAGCGCGAGTGGAAGAAGCTCTGCGCCGAGGTGCTGGACCAACCCGACCTGCCCAACGATCCCCGCCTGGCCAACATGGTCGAACGCGTCAGGAATCGCGCCGTCACTGACCAGATCGTGGCCGACAGCTTTGCCACGATGGATCGCATCGATCTGCTGAAGCGGCTGGCGGACGCCGACATCGCCTTTGCCGAGGTCAACACCATGGCCGACCTTGCCGTACATCCCCATCTGCGCCGCATCGAGGTCGATACGCCGAAGGGCAAGGTGAGCTACGCCGCGCCGGCTGCGATCTTCGTCGGCGAGAACAGGCGTTACGGCGCGGTGCCCGCGATCGGCGAGCACGTCGAACTCCCCAAAGCTGCTGCACGGGCCAAGTCGCCATGACGGAAAAACTCGACCTCGATCATTTGCGCGGCTGGATCGGAAAAACCACCGAAGCCTCCGACATCGTCACCGGGCAACTCGTCAAGGGTTTGCGCGCGACGCTGTTTCAGGAGATCGGTGAGCCCAGGACCGGCGACGCCGCGCCCTGGACCACGCATTGGTGCCTGGCGCAGCCGGTGTTTCCGATGTCGCAGCTGGGCCCGGACGGCCATCCGACCCGCGGCGGCTTCCTGCCGCCGGTGCCGCTGCCGCGCCGGATGTGGGCCGGCGGCGAGCTCGAATTTCTCGATGCGTTGCGCGTGGGCGATGAAGCCAACCGTACCTCGCGCATCGCTGACGTGACGATGAAGACCGGCAGCACCGGCGCGTTATGTTTTGTCTCTGTCGAGCACACGATCACGACCCCGCGCGGGGTCGCGATCCGCGAGCGCCAGGACATCGTCTATCGCGACATGTCGAGCACGCCGCCGGCGGCTTCCGGCAAGCCGGCCCCGCCGCCACCCGTTGCAAAGCACCGCGAAAGCCACATGGCCGACCCCGTGCTGCTGTTCCGCTATTCGGCGCTGACCTTCAACGGCCACCGCATCCATTACGACCGCGACTACGTCACCAAGGTCGAGGGCTATCCGGGGCTGGTGTTCCACGGTCCGCTGCAGGCGGCCCTGATCGTGGAGTTCGCCGCCAAACTGCACGGCGGCGCGGCGCCGAAGAAATTTGGCTATCGCGGCGTGCAGCCGCTGTTCGAAGGCAGCGAGTTCTCGGTCAATGCCAACGACACCGGCGCCGGCCTGGAACTGTGGACCGCCAATTCGGACGGCCAGCCGACCATGAAGGGTACGGCGACGTGGTGAAGGGTTGACGTCATTCCGGGGCGATGCAAAGCATCGAACCGCAGGTGCGCGATTGCGCACCGGGGAATCTCGAGATTCCGGGTCTGGTCCCGCGGACCATCCCGGAATGACGGTTTCCCTTTCTGAGGGCCCGACGTTGTCTCAAAATTCTTCCAAGACCAAATCGACCACCGTCAAGGACGCCACCTTCAACCTGCTGCGGGCGTTCGGCGTGAAAAAAGTGTTCGGCAATCCCGGCTCGACGGAATTGCCGTTCCTGAGCGACTGGCCTGACGACATCGATTACGTGCTGGGGCTACACGAAGCCTCCGTGGTCGGCATGGCCGACGGCTATGCGCAGGCGACCCGCAACGCCGGCTTCGTCAACCTGCATTCCGCCGCCGGCGTCGGCAATGCGCTCGGCAACATCTTCAACGCCTACCGCAACCAGACGCCGATCGTCATTACCGCCGGCCAGCAGGCGCGCTCGATCATGCCGCTGCTGCCGTTCCTGTTTGCCGAACGGGCGACGGAATTTCCGCAGCCTTATGTAAAGTACAGCATCGAGCCGGCGCGGCCCGAGGACGTGCCGGCCGCGATCGCGCGCGCCTATTACGTCGCGATGCAGCCGCCGTGCGGGCCCACCTTCGTCTCGGTACCGGTCGACGACTGGACACGGCCGACACAGCCGGTCGAGGCGCGCCAGGTCAGCCGCGAGCTCGGGCCTGATCCGGCTGCGATGAAGGCGCTGGTATCAGCGCTCAACGACAGCAAACGCCCTGCCCTCGTCGTTGGCCCCAGCGTCGATCGCGCGGAGGCGGTCGAGCTGATGGTCCGCGTTGCCGAAAAAGCCCGGGCCGCGGTGTGGGTCAGCCCGTTCTCGGCGCGCTGTTCGTTTCCGGAGCGGCATCCGCAATTCGCGGGCTTTTTGCATGCCTCGCCGGGACAGGTTTCCGACGCGCTGCGCGACCATGACCTCGTGGTCGTGATCGGCGCGCCAATTTTCACCTTCCATGTCGAAGGCCACGCCGCGATCTTCGATGGCGCCACCACGATCTTCCAGATCACCGACGATCCGACCGCGGCGGCGGTGACGCCGTCAGGCACCAGTATCGTCGCGACGATGAAGCCGGCGCTGACGATGCTGCTGGAACTGTTGCCCGAGACGAAGCGCGTGATCCCGGCGGGCCGCGCGCTGCTTCCCGCGCCCACGGCCGCCGATCCGATCCCGACGGAATTCCTGCTGGACGCGCTGTTCCACGCCATGCCCAAGGATGCTGCGCTGGTCGAAGAAGCGCCGTCGCACCGCCCGGCGATGCAGAAATTCATGCCGATGCGCGGGCAGGACAGTTTCTACACCATGGCGAGCGGCGGTCTCGGCTTCAGCCTGCCCGCCGCGGTTGGAATATCACTGGGACGTCCCGAGGTGCGTACCGTCTGCCTGATCGGCGATGGCTCGGCGATGTATTCGATCCAGGCGCTATGGACCGCGGCCCAGCGCAAGCTGCCGCTGACGGTGGTGGTGATCAACAATTCCGGCTACGGCGCGATGCGCTCGTTCAGTCAGGTGATGCAGGTCCGCAACGTGCCCGGCCTCGAACTGCCCGACATCGATTTTGTGAAGATCGCCGAGGGCATGGGCTGTCACGCGGTCCGCGTCAGCAAGGCATCGGAGCTCGGCGCTGCGCTGAAGCGCGGGCTGGCGCATGAGGGTGCCAGCCTGATCGAGGTGATGGTGGATTCGGCGGTGCCGCTGCTTTACACGAAGAAGGATTGACGCGGCCGCACCCATCTCGTCATGGCCGGGCAAAGCCGTCTGAAGGACGGCGTCGCTTCCGCTCGCCTATGCCCGGCCATCCACGACTTCCTTCTTGTGCAGCTCCAAAAACGTGGATGCCCGGGACAAGCCCGGGCATGACGGCTGGAAATTATTTCCCGTACGCTTCCCGCATCTTGGCCTGGATCTTCGCCATGCCTGATATCCAGCGATCGTAGTTCTCGGTCTTCTTGCGCATGTAACCGAGCACCTGCGGGTGCGGCAAAATCGCAAAGGTTTCCTGCTCCAGGCCCGCGAGCACGTCCTGCGCCACCTGCTCCGCCGACAGATCGCCGTCGCCGGATTGCGGGCCCTTTGGAATGGACCTGAGCATCGCGGTATCGACGCCCTGCGGGCACAGGATCGAAACCTTGATGCCGTCGGCCTTGTGCGAGATCGCGAGATTTTCCGCAAAGCCCACGGCCGCATGTTTGGTGGTCGAATAGGCCGGGCTGCCGACCTGCGACAGAAGTCCCGCCGCAGAAATCGTGTTGAGGAAATAGCCGCCGCCGCGCGCCTTCATGCGCGGGATCAGGTGCCGCGCGGCATAGACATGCGCCATGACGTGAACGGCCCAGCTTCGCGACCAGGGCTCATCCGAAGTTCCGCCTGCGTTGGTGGACAGCGGATCGAAGCCGCCGCCGATGCCGGCGTTGGAACAGAACAACGCTATCGGGCCGAATTGCTTCTCGGTCTCCTCGATGACGTGCAGGACATCCTTTTCCTTGCCCACATCGCATTTGAAGGCCGCGCCATTGATCGGCGTGGCGACGGTTCGCGCGCCGTCCGGATTGATGTCGGCGACCACGACCTTGGCCGCGCCCGCACGGTGGAAGGCTTCGCACAGCGCCCGGCCGATGCCGCTGGCGCCGCCGGTGACAACCACGACTTTTCCGGTCACCTGCATGGCCGTTCTCCCCTTGATTACTGTTTTCAACTGAACCCGGATCGGAAACGTAAGCCTCGCCCGGAAAATTGTCACGGAGCGATAAAACGTGCCCCCGGGATCGTCAATGCGCTGTCCGATCCCTCGGCCGCCATCGCAACTGAAGCTTGATTTTGGCCCGCCAATCGCCACTTTTGCGGGTGATCGCCCGCCCAATGTCTCATTGCCCTCTCATCGAGCCCTCCACGACGCATGGCCCCCAGTTTTCAGGATATCGTCGAGGAAGCGCGGTTGTCGGCGCGGGCGCTGCTCGATTACGGCGACAGCTTCTTCCATCCGACGGTGCGGCTCGGCGTCACCGGCCTGTCCCGCGCCGGCAAGACCGTGTTCATCACGGCGCTGATCCACGGCCTCACCCGCGGCGGCCGTTTTCCGGTGTTCGAAGCGTTCGCCACCGGGCGCATCGCCCGCGCCCGGCTCGAACCGCAGCCTGACGATGCGGTGCCGCGCTTCGATTACGAGAACCACGTCCGCACCCTGATCGAGGAGCGGCGCTGGCCGGCATCCACCGTCGACATCAGCGAGTTACGACTGGTGATGGACTATCAGCGCCAGAACGGCGCCGATCGCACGCTGACGCTTGATATCGTCGACTATCCCGGCGAATGGCTGCTCGACCTGCCGCTGCTCAACAAGAGTTTCGAGCAATGGTCGGCCGAGAGCCTTGCGCTCTCACGCGAAGGCCCGCGCGAAAAGCTCGCCACGCCCTGGCACGAGCATCTGGCGACGCTGACCGCCGAGGCCCGCGAGGACGAACCCGCGGCGCGCATGGCGGCGAAGCTGTTCACCGATTATTTGCGCGCCTGCCGCGACGAGCGCTTCGCGATGAGCCTGCTGCCGCCCGGACGCTTCCTGATGCCGGGCAATCTTGCAGGCTCGCCGGCGCTGACCTTCGCGCCGCTCGACGTGCCAACCGACGGCACCGCGCCCGACGGTTCGCTGTGGGCAATGATGCGGCGGCGTTACGAGGCCTACAAGGATGTCGTGGTGCGGCCGTTCTTCCGCGATCATTTCGCGCGGCTCGATCGCCAGATCGTGCTGGTCGACGCGCTCGCGGCGTTCAACGCCGGACCGGAAGCGCTGCACGATCTCGAAGCCGCGCTCGCCGGCATCCTCGATTGCTTCCGGATCGGCCGCAGCACGATTCTGAGCAATCTGTTCCGGCCGCGGATCGATCGCATTCTGTTTGCCGCGACCAAGGCTGATCATTTGCATCATTCGAGCCATGACCGGCTCGAAGCCATATTGCGCCGTGCCGTGGCCAAGGCGGCCGACCGCGCCGAATATGCCGGTGCCGCCATCGACGTTGTCGCGCTGGCCGCGGTGCGCGCCACCCGTGAGGCGATGGTCGCGCGCGGCCGGGAAAAACTGCCCTCGCTGCTCGGCACGCCCGCATCCGGCGAAGTCGCCAATGGCGATACGTTCGACGGCGAGACCGAGGTCGCGACCTTTCCAGGTGACCTGCCCATCGATCCCGAGGAACTGTTCAAGGGCACGTTCCGCGGCCTCTCCAGCGCGCCTTCCGAAAAGGCAGATTATCGCTTCCTGCGCTTCCGGCCGCCGCTGTTGCAGCGCGAAGGCGGCGAAGAGCCTGCGCTGCCTCACATCCGCCTTGACCGCGCCCTCCAGTTCCTGATCGGAGACAAACTGCAATGAGCGAGAAGACGCCCCATCGGCGGCCGGCGACGTTCAAGCTCGACGATCCCGGCGTGATCGTGATGGATCCGGATGATGCCAGCCGCCCCGCGCGCGGCACGGTGCACATCACGCCGGAGCCCGACCCTGCGCAGTTGCCGGTGCCGATCGACAGGCCGCTGGTCCCGGCGAGGCGCGGCTTCCGCTGGGGCACGCTGTTCTGGACCGCCACCGGCGGGCTGGTGTTGCTCGGCCTCGGGCTCGGCGTTGTCAACCTGATCGAGGATCTGTTCGCGCGCAGCCAGACAATGGGTTACGTCGCGCTGGCGTTTGCCGTCGCCGCCGCGCTGGCATTGACGGTTGTGATCGCGCGCGAAGCGTTCGGGCTGGCGAGGCTTGCCGCCATCGAGAAGCTGCACCAGCGCGCCGCCGAAGTGTTGCTCAGCGACGATCGCGCCGCCAGCCGCGCCATCGTCAATGACCTCTTGAAGCTCGCGCATCAGAACCCGCAACTGGCGCGCGCCCGCGCCACGCTGGTGTCTCACGCTGACGACATCATCGACGGCGCCGACATGATCAAGCTGGCCGAGCGCGAATTGATGGCGCCGCTCGACGAGGAGGCGCGGCGACTGGTCTCCACTGCGGCGCAACGCGTCTCGGTCGTGACAGCGGTCAGCCCGCGCGCGCTGATCGACGTGCTGTTCGTGTTCGTCGCCGCCATGCGGCTGATCCGGCAATTGGCGCGGCTCTATGGCGGCCGGCCGGGAACGCTCGGCATGCTCAGCCTGCTGCGCCATGTGATCGGCCACCTCGCCGTCACCGGCGGCATGGCGATTGGAGACAGCCTGGTGCAGCAGATGCTCGGCCATGGCATCGCGGCAAAGCTGTCGCAACGGCTCGGCGAAGGCGTGCTCAACGGGCTGCTCACCGCCCGGCTCGGCCTCGCCGCCATCGACGTGACACGGCCACTACCCTTCACCGCGCTGCCGCGGCCCGCACTCGGCGATCTCGCCAAAGACCTTTTGCGCAAGCGCGACGGCGAGGAGTGACATCTCCGGCTGTGCGTTGCCGGCCAGTACGCGCCAGCGGAACAGCGGCGTGTCCGGCGGCGGCGAGAGTTCGGGCGTCCAGCCGGTCAGCTTCTCCAGCGCATAGGTATCCATCACCACGCCGCGCCAGGTGCGCTCGACGCGTTCGAGCGGCTGCCGCTTGGCTGACGTGAAATCCCAGATCGGCAGGCGGTTGTCCGGCTCGCGCGCGACGTAGAGGCCGGCGTGATCCCGGATCAGGTTCATGCCGGGATCGCGAAAGCCCTGAAACCTGCCGCGCTCATTGATCTGAATGACCGGCACGCGGCCGTTGAAATACCAGCGCAGCATCGCGTAGGTGCGATAGTCCGTCGTGGCGATCCAGGTCGCGCCGGTCTTCTGCAACTGATCCTGGGCGCGCGCCACCACCTGCTGATAGCCGGCCTCGCCGCCGACCGGATCGGCGCGGCCGATCAGGTTCCAGGGGACCGCGACATAATAGAAGAACACGCCGACGACGAAGGCGATGCCGGATATCACCGCGACCCTCGCCCATTTGACGGTGGATGTGATCATCCATTCCGGCCAGCCCTCGCGCGGCAGCATCGCGATGTTGATGGCAGTGGCGGCAAATCCGGCCGGCCACAGAAACATCGGCCAGGTATCGCCGACGCGCAATGTCAGCGACTTCCAGAAGAAGTAGCCGAACGGCACGATGACAGCGGTCGAGAGCAGGATCGCGACCGGCTCGCGATGGCGATAGCCGCGCCACGCCGTCAGCGCCACACCCGACAGCACCACCGGCAACAGCACGAACCCGACGAGGCCGAACTGCAGGCCGAGATAATCGCCGACGGTGCGGAGTGACCATTGATGGGTCGCGACCGCGCGCACGAACTGGAAGCGGAACGAGGCCCAGTCGTGCTGGTAATTCCAGATCAGCACCGGCGCGAACATGATCAATGCAATCAGCGCCGCTGCCCACGGATAGGGACTGAGCAGCCAGCGCCGCCGCCAGTCCGGCACCAGCGCAAACGCCAGCACTGCGGGCAGCAGCATGATCACGGTGAATTTCGACAGCATCGCCAGGCCGGCGAACAGCCCGGCGGCGAGCCACCAGCGCGCATTGCCGCTTTCATGGAGCCGGACCAGCGACCACAACATCGCGACCGCGAGCGGGATCATCGCCGTATCGGGCGCCACCTTCGCCATCAGCAGCCCGTAGTAAAGCGCGGCCTCCGGCATCAGCAGAGCGAACACGATGGCGCGAAAATCACGGGTGACGCGACGGACGATATCGGCAAGCAGCAGCTGCGTGATCAGCATCGCGACGATGCCGCCGAACCGCACGCCGAGATTGGTGTCGCCGAAAATCGCAGTGCCTGATCGAATCAGCCAGGCAATCCCGGGCGGATGGTCGAGAAAGGCCAGCGCGCTCTCCTTCGACCAGGTCCAGTAATAGGCCTCGTCGGTGCGCAGCTCGATTAGCCCGGCATAGATCAGCCGCATCGCCGTCATTGCGGCGATCAACGCCACCACGGCAAGCCTTGGCCGGCCGGCGCTATCCGGTTTGTTGCTGTTGTCGGGGGCGTTCGTCACGGCGCTTTTTCTTCGACTCCCGAGGGGGTGTCAACGTTTCGAGGCGGAAAAGGTGATTGCCGGGACCACGTTGCAGGGTGTTCACCAAGCGAATAAGGCAATATTGTCGCCGACAGCTTCACTGATGGACCGCATGGCCTCCCTGTCCCGTAAACAAATCACAGCCGCCCTGCGCGGCACCAGCGTGCGGCAAATCCGTCTGGCCAGCGGCGTGGTGCTGTTTGCCTATCTGGTCAGCCATTTCGTCAACCACGCGCTCGGCAATATCTCGATGGAGGCCCTGGCCAGCGGCGTCTACTGGCACACGCTGTTCTGGCATTCTCTGCCGGTCACGCTGGTGTTCTATGCGGCCTGCCTCATTCACACCGGGCTCGGCATCTGGGCGCTGTACGAGCGCCGGCAATTCCGCTGGAAAGCAATCGAGCCGCTGCAGCTTGTCCTCGGCCTCAGCATTCCCGCGATGATCATCACCCACGTGATCGGCGTGCGGCTCGGCTATTCGCTGTACGGTCTCGAAATACTCTACCCGCAGGTGTTCTTTGCCTACTGGATCTCATGGCCGCCGCTCAAAATGTGGCTGCTGTTTGCGGTTCTGGTGATCTCCTGGACGCACGGCTGCATCGGTCTGTATCTGTGGCTGCGCATGAAGGCGTTCTACAAGACCGCCGCGCCCTATCTGCTGGCGTCAGCGGTGCTGATTCCGACGCTTGCCATGCTCGGCCTCTACCAGGGCGGACGCATCGTCGTCGACAGCGACAGCGTCGAATGGCGGGCGGAGAATCTCAAACCATCCCAGATGGGGACATCGGCTGAAAAGGCCGTGTTGAACGATATCACAAACTATCTTCTGATCGGCTATTGGGGCCTGCTCATTATTGCCCTGCTGGCAAAAGGCGCGCGTGCCATCCACGAGCGCCGTGGCGGCATGATCAACCTGTCCTATGGCAACGGCCGAACGGTCCGGGTGCCGAAGGGCCTCAGCGTGCTCGAGGCCAGCCTGCGCCACAACGTGCCCCATGCCAGCGTGTGCGGCGGCCGCGCGCGCTGCTCGACCTGCCGTATCCGCATCATCGGCGACCACCACGACCTGCCCGAACCCTCGCAGCGCGAAGCCTTCGTGCTCGGCCGCGTCGGCACGTCGGATCCGTCGATCCGCCTCGCCTGTCAGTTGCGGCCGGCAAACGACCTCTCCTTCTTTCAGCTCTTCCTGCCGCACACCATGTCGGCCGACGCGCCGTCGTCCAGTCCGACGCGGATCGGCCAGGAGCGTTATCTCGTCAGCATGTTCGTGGACATGCGCGGCTCGACCAGGCTTGCGGAAAAACGCCTGCCCTTCGACACCGTCTTCATCGTCAATCGATTCCTCGGCGCGGTATCGCAGGCGGTGATCGAAAGCGGCGGCCGGCCGAACCAGTTCGTCGGCGACGGCATGCTGGCGCTGTTCGGGCTTGCCACCAGCCGACAGGAGGCCTGCCGGCAGGCGCTGCGGGCCGCCGCCATGATCGCCGCCAATGTCGACGAGGTGAACAGGTTTCTGGAACATGATCTGCGCGAACCGATCCGTTTCGGTATCGGCATCAATGGCGGCGAGGTGATCGTCGGCGACATCGGCTACCGCGACCATATGGTGTTCACCGCGCTCGGCGATCCCGTCAATGTCGCCGCACGCCTGCAGGACATGACCAAGAGCCTTGCCTGCGAGGTGGTGATCTCGGACGAGGTCCGCGCCGCCGCAGGCCTGTCCGCCGACGCGCTGCCGCAACATGAAGTCGAGATCCGCGGCCGCAACGAGCCGATGATCGTGCGCAGCGTGTCGGATGCGAGGGAGTTGACGGCGCTGGTCGACGAGAACGCCGCCGCGGCGTGACGGCGGCGTCAGCCGAAGTCGCAGGGTGGGCAGCGCACTTGCCCCGTGCCCACCATTCTCTTGCACGAATGCCACAAGGATGGTGGGCACGCGGAGCCTGTCATCGGGCGCGCATTCGCGCGACCCGCCGGCTTTGCCCACCCTACCATTCCATTCGCGCAACCTCTCCCTGAACAGGCATTCAGAAAATTCTGCCCGATCGAGACGCAGTTTTCTCGAACCCGCTTTTTGGCGCGTACGACTGATAGGCGATGGGTCAGACTGAAACTGAAACCCAGACTGAAACTGAAACGATCAACCCGCGCCAGGACAAGATGTCGAACGCGCATCATTGAAGGAGAAAGACCATGCGTAAAGTTGCTCTCGCTCTCGCCGCCGCCACTTCCCTCGGTGTTATGGCGCTGGCTCCCACCACCGCTTCGGCGGGAGGGTTTTGGCCGCATCACCACCATCACCACCACCACGGTCACTGGGGCCACGGTCACGGCTTCCGCGTCGGCTTCATCGGTGGCGGTTATGACGGCTGCTACGTGACCCGCCGGGTGTTCACCCCGTACGGCGTTGTCCTCCGCACCGTCAACGTCTGCTACTAATCGAACCACTCGTTCGGTTCAGAAACCCCGGTCGCCCAGCGCGGCCGGGGTTTTCTGTTGTGGGTGCTGTTCAGACGTCATTGCGAGCCAACGGGTCGCGCGAATGCGCGCCCGATGACAGGCTTCGCGAAGCAATCCATCTTGCTGCGCAATAAAAGAATGGATTGCTTCGTCGCTTCGCCCCTCGCAATGACGAAAATGCCTTTTCGCCGTTCCACACATCGCTCCCGTTAACGACGTGAAATCCGGCGCAAACCGAGCCGCCTAGCCCATCGCGGCTTTCCGTTTTGTGATCCATTTCACATCTGAACAGCCATTCAGGTAGTTGTCCGCAATGTAATGCGGCTTTCTCGAACCGGTTTTCTCGCACGCACGACTGATGGGCGATGGGTAAGACTGAAACCTGAACGATCAACCCGCGCCAAGACAAGATGTCGACCGCGCTTCACTCAAGGAGAAAGACCATGCTTCGTAAAGTTACTCTCGCTATCGCTGCCGCCGCCACCCTCGGCACCATCGCGCTGGCTCCGACCGCCGCTTCGGCGAAGCCGGTGCACTGGCCGAACTTCCATCACCACCATGGCCATCACCACCACGGCCACCACCACCATGGCTTCGGCTTCAACGTCGGATACGTCGGCGGCGGTTACGACGGCTGCTACGTGAGCCGCCGCGTGTACACCCCGTATGGCGTTGTGTTCCGCACCGTCAACGTCTGCTACTAATCGAACCACAAGTTCGGTTCAGAAACCCCGGTCGCCCAGCGCGACCGGGGTTTTCTGTTGTTGCAATGTAAATGTGAGAAGGAGGTGCAACCGATGACGCAGATCCGGAATCCGGCTGGCTATTCGCGCAACGTCGTTGAGACCGCCGCGTTCAAGCCCGGCGTCGAACGCGAATTTGTGCAGAACAATTGCACCGCTGTCATTCCGCCGACTACATCAAGACGCCGCCGCACGGCGAGAAATTCAAGAAGGATATTTGGGCGGCCGAAGTGACCAGGATGATCAAGGTCTATGGCGCACCGATTGACGATGCGGATGTCTCATCGCGAACTACAAAAACGAGCGGCGGATGAAGGCGCGGATGCCCCCGCTCGGCGCGTCTATTTTGTGAACAACCCCTCCCCCGCACGCCAGGCGAGGGAGGATATCTGGTCAATCCTCCCATCGACGACGCTGGCGCCGGCCACGATTTCGCCGCGTCAAATGAGCGCGAAACGGGCAAAACGGCGGAAATACGGTGCGATATGGCGGATTTTTGCGGAATCCGTGGTGCCGTTTTGCGCTACCCAGTCCGCCACAACCCGCGTATCCTGAAGTCTCGGGCATGCCCGGTATGTGCGGGGACCGGCGGCTCGGATATTTTTTTGATTCCGCGGAGACGACGTGAATGGCTAAAGGTACGGTGAAGTGGTTCAACCCGACCAAGGGTTATGGATTTATCCAGCCCAGCAACGGCGGCAAGGACGTTTTCGTTCACATTTCGGCAGTTGAGAAAGCTGGGCTTTCGACGCTTAACGAAGGGCAGACCGTTGAATACGAAGAGATTGCCAATCGCGGCAAGACTTCGGCCGAAAACCTCAAGGTTTAGCGCTACCGCGCGATCGGCAACGGCGCGCTCTCGGAAGTAATCCGGGAGCCGGGCTTGAAAAAACTCTCAAAAAACTGTGAGCGTTCGGCGGAGCGAGCACCGTAGTTGCTCGTACTCTCTTTGGGCCGACCGGCCGCTCAATCTTCCTTCACCCATTTCTCGACCGGCATGACGTCCGGAGGCTGCAGATAGCCTCGCGGCCAGAGGTCGACGACCCATTCGGCCTTGGTTGCGCGATCGACCAGCACGGCGGTGTTGTGCGGTGTCTGCAGCACCAGCGTATTGCCGCGATAGCGGGGATCACCGATCGCATGATGCTTCAGCAGCCCCCAATCCCGCAGCACCAGTAACAGGCTGGTGGTATTGCGGGTGGTGTCCCAGCAATCGTAATTGTGCTTGTCGTCGAAGTAGCGGAAATCCGCTTTCGCCACGCGCTTATTGGTGCCGAGGATCGGTCCCATACGGCGGTCGAACCACACCACGGCCTTCTGCACCGCCGCGCGTTCGGCCACGGCCGACGCACGGCCCGCGGCCATGATCTGCGTCAGCGCGGTGCGGTCCCCCGGCGTGAACTCCAGTATCTGGCGGCGCCGGCAGACGAAGCCGTAACAGACCGTCATCAAATTCGCCGACGGCGGATAGATCGACACCGACGTATAGAGATCGGCGACCGCCGAACTCATTTCGGCGGCTTCGGAAGGCGCGCCTGACAACGCCGCCCCGACAACGCCGAGCACGCCCGCAAGCCGGGCAAACGTCTGGCGTAACGCTCGATCGGCGTCTCTCATGATCCCTGCTATCCAAACCACGGCGGTGCCCGAGAATTAGCGCGTGCCTTTCACGCTGCCAAGTTGCAAGACCGCCACCTGTGGAACAGGCCACGGCTATTTTTGGCGTGGTGCGTTTTGGTCACGGTCGTTTTATTTGCGCTACCCGACCGGCAACGGCGCGTCGCGCTTGACCTCTTCCATGACGGCGTAGGTCCGCGTTTCGCGCACCCCCGGCAGCGCCAGCAGGGTCTCGCCGAGAAAGCGCCGATAGGCCGCCATGTCGGCGAGACGGGCCTTCACCAGGTAATCGAAGCCGCCCGCCACCATGTGGCATTCCAGCACTTCGGGGGCCGATTGCACTGCTTCAGCGAAGCGCTCGAACACGTCGGGCGTGGTCTTGTCGAGCATCACTTCGACGAACACCAGCAAGCCCAATCCCAGGAGATGCGGATTGAGCCGGGCTCCGTAACCCTCGA
The DNA here is from genome assembly GCF_018130185.1 of Bradyrhizobium sp. AUGA SZCCT0182. Taxonomy (NCBI): domain Bacteria; kingdom Pseudomonadati; phylum Pseudomonadota; class Alphaproteobacteria; order Hyphomicrobiales; family Nitrobacteraceae; genus Bradyrhizobium; species Bradyrhizobium sp. AUGA SZCCT0182. The sequence goes on from NZ_JAFCLY010000010.1 coordinate 45,764, forward strand.
CGAAGCCATCGCGCTGCAGCCGCTTCAGGCGCTCGCCGATCGAGGTCGGTGACAGCCCGATCCGCTCGGCCAGTTCGACATTCGCAATACGGCCATCTCCTTGAAGAATAGAGAGGATTTTGCGGTCTATCTTGTCGATGTCCATCGTTTATCCGGCTATTTTTTATATTCTCCATATTTCCTAAGGCATAATGACGAACTTGTCTATCGAACTACGGTTGGAGCAGCGGTAAATTGGATGAGACCCCGAGGGAATCACCATGCCGGACCATCCACCGCCTCTCCCGCCCTTCAACGCGGCCTACGCACCCGATGATTGGAAAATCGCCGCCCGCCTGCTCGCCACCGCCAAGCTGGGCGCCGAGCAGGAGACGCGGATCGACCTCACGGCGACGCGCCTGATCGAAGCCGTCAGAGCCAATGACGATCCGCTCGGCGGCGTTGAGGACATGCTGCGCGAGTTCGCATTGTCGACCAAGGAAGGCCTCGCGCTGATGGTGCTCGCGGAAGCGCTGTTGCGGGTGCCGGATGCGCGCACCGCCGACCAGTTCATCGAGGACAAGCTCGGCCAGGGCGACTTCGTGCATCACGAGACCAAATCCAGCGCCTTCCTGGTCAACGCCTCGGCGTGGGCGCTCGGCATGTCGGCGCGGGTGATCCAGCCCGGCGAGACGCCGCAGGGCACCATCGGCCGGCTGACCAAGCGGCTCGGCGCACCCGCCGTACGCGCCGCGACACGCCAGGCGATGCGGCTGATGGGCAGCCATTTCGTGCTCGGCGAGACTATCGAGGCCGCGCTGGCGCGGGCCGAAGCGCATGCATCGCGCCACCGGCGCTATTCCTTCGACATGCTCGGCGAAGGCGCGCGCACCGCCGCCGACTCCGCGCGCTATTTTGATTCCTATGCACGCGCGATCGATGCGATCGGCCGCGCCGCCAACAATCGTCCCCTGCCCGACCGGCCTGGCATTTCCGTCAAGCTCTCGGCGTTGCATCCGCGCTTCGAAGCGGTCAGCCATTCACGCGTGATGAGCGAACTGGTGCCGCGCCTGATCGATCTGGCGCGGCAGGCCAAGACCTTTGATCTGAATTTCACCGTCGATGCCGAGGAAGCCGACCGGCTGGAATTGTCGCTCGACGTGATCGCGGCGGCATTCGCCGATCCATCATTGGCCGGCTGGGGCGGCTTTGGGCTGGCGATCCAGGCCTATCAAAAGCGCGCCCGTGAGGTGATCGACCATGTCGATGGTCTCGCGAAAAGCCTGAACCGCCGCATGATGGTGCGGCTGGTGAAAGGCGCCTATTGGGACACCGAGATCAAGCGCGCGCAGGAGCGCGGTCTCGACTGTTATCCCGTGTTCACCCGCAAGGCGATGACGGACCTGAACTACGTCGCCTGCGCGCAGCAATTGCTGGGCTTGCGGCCACGGATCTTTCCACAGTTCGCGACGCACAACGCGCTGACGGTCGCGACGCTTCTCGAACTGGCAAAGGACAAAAGCGGATTCGAGTTCCAGCGCCTGCACGGCATGGGCGAGGCACTGTATGCGCAGCTCAGTGAAGACCATCCCGACATCGCCTGCCGGACCTATGCGCCGGTCGGCAGCCACCGTGATCTCCTCGCCTATCTGGTACGGCGGTTGCTCGAGAATGGCGCCAATTCGTCGTTTGTCGCGCTCGCCGCCGATGAAACGGTGCCGATGGCCACATTGCTGTGGCGTCCGATGGAAATCATTGGCGTCGCCGCCAAAGCCGCGCATCCGGACATCCGCCTGCCGGCCGACCTCTTTTCGCCACAACGGACAAACTCGCGTGGGCTGGAATTCGGTGAACGGGCGGCGCTGAACAAATTGGTCGCCGACATCGCCGCGGAAACCTTACCTGCGATCGGTAACGTCACCGATGCGACGCTCTCCGAAGTCAACGCGGCAATCTTGGCCGCGCGCGACGGCTTCAAAGGCTGGAGCCGAACGCCGGCCTGGACGCGCGCAAGCATTTTGGAAAAGGCCGCCGACCTGCTGGAACAACGCGCGGCGCATTTCATCGCGCTGCTGCAACGCGAGGGTGGCAAGACGCTGGACGATGCACTGTCGGAGTTGCGCGAAGCCGTCGATTTCTGCCGCTATTATGCCGCGCAGGGACGCGCGCAGTTCATCGACGGCAAGGCTATGCCGGGTCCGACCGGCGAAAGCAATATACTCGCCTTGCGCGGCCGCGGCGTCTTCGTCGCGATCTCGCCGTGGAATTTTCCGCTCGCGATCTTCATGGGCCAGGTCACGGCGGCGCTGATGGCCGGCAACGCCGTCATCGCAAAACCTGCCGAGCAGACGCCGCTGATTGCGGCCGAAGCCGTGCGGCTGTTGCATGAAGCCGGCGTGCCACCTGCCGCGCTGTATCTGGTGCAAGGCGACGGGCGGATCGGTGCGGCGCTGGTGGCGCATCCCGACATATCAGGCGTCGTTTTTACTGGCTCGACCGAGGTGGCACGATCAATCAACCGCACGCTCGCTGCCAAGGACGGCCCGATCGTGCCGCTGATCGCGGAGACCGGTGGCATCAATGCGATGATCGTCGATGCCACCGCGTTGCCCGAACAGGTCGCCGATGACGTCGTCACCTCGGCGTTCCGCTCGGCCGGCCAGCGCTGCTCGGCGCTGCGGCTGTTGTTCGCCCAGGACGACGTTGCCGACCGCATGATCGAGATGATCGCAGGCGCCGCGCGTGAACTGAGGATTGGCGATCCCAGGGATCCCGCCACCCATATCGGCCCGGTGATCGATGCCGAGGCCAAAGCGCGCCTGGACGCTCATATCGCGCGCATGAAGCAGGAAGCGCGGGTGCACTTTGCGGGCACCGCGCCCGAGGGTAATTTCGTCGCGCCGCATATCTTCGAACTGTCCGATGCCGGGCAACTCAAGGAAGAAGTGTTCGGTCCGGTGCTGCACGTGGTGCGCTACCGCGCCGACCGGCTCAAAGCCGTGTTGCAATCGATCGAGGGCTCCGGCTACGGACTTACGCTCGGCATCCACTCCCGGATCGACGATACGGTCGATGACATCATCGACGCCGTTCAGGTCGGCAATATCTACGTCAACCGCAACATGATCGGCGCGGTCGTCGGCGTGCAGCCGTTCGGCGGGCATGGCCTTTCCGGCACCGGCCCCAAGGCCGGCGGACCGCATTATCTGGCGCGGTTTGCCACCGAACAGACGGTGACCGTCAATACCGCCGCCGCCGGCGGTAATGCAGCCCTGCTCTCGGGCGGGGAGTAGTTGCATCCCGCGCCCAAATGGCGTTGAAGTTTCAGCACGCACGGCATGCAATATTCCAGCGGAAGAAAAATCAACAGGGTTTCGGGAGCGGCATCGACATGGAAAAAGGCATTTTTGACGGCCTCAAGGTTCTGGACTGCGCGAGTTTCATCGCAGCCCCCGCGGCCGCCACCGTGCTGTCCGATTTCGGCGCCGACGTGATCAAGATCGAACCGCCGGTTACCGGCGATCCATATCGAAATTTGCCGAATTTGCCGGGCTACCCGCACAGCGAACACAATTTCGCGTGGATGCTGGAAGCCCGCAACAAGAAGAGCCTGGCGCTCGACCTGACGAAGCCGGAAGCGCAGGCCGTGCTGTACAGACTGGTCGCCGAGGCCGACGTCTTCATCACCAACATGCCGCCGCAGGTCCGCACCAAGCTCGGCATCACCTGGAACCATCTGGCGCATCTCAACGACCGGCTGATTTATGCGTCGTTCACCGGCTATGGCGAAAAGGGCGAGGAAGCCAACAAGCCCGGCTTCGACTCTAACGCCTATTGGGCGCGCTCCGGCCTGATGGACCTTGTCCGCGCCGACGAGCACACCACGCCGGCGCGATCGATCGCCGGCATGGGCGACCACCCCTGCGCGATGGCGTTTTACGGCGCGATCGTGACCGCGCTGTTCAAGCGTGAAAAGACCGGCAAGGGCTCGCATGTCAGTTCGAACCTGATGGCCAATGGCGTCTGGGCAGCCTCGGTGCTGGCGCAGGCCAAACTGGTCGGCGCCAAGTTCGGCGAACGACGGCCGCGCGAGCGCGCGCTGAACGCGGTGACCAATCACTACCAGTGCAAGGACGGCCGCTGGCTGATCCTGTCGCTGCTGAACGAGGACCGGCAATGGCCGACGCTGGCGCGCTGCCTCGAGCGCGAGGATCTGGTGACCGACCCGCGCTTTGAAACCAGGAAGGAGCGCCACGCGCGCTCGCTGGAACTGATCAAGATCTTCGACGAAATCTTTGCCGGCAAAGACCTCGCCGAATGGCGCAAGATCCTCGACGGCAACGGGCTGGTGTTCGGCGTCGTCGGCATTCTCGACGACATTCCGGGCGACAAGCAGATGATCGAGAACGAAGTGCTGGTGCCGTTCGAGAACGACACCATGATGACCATCAGCAGCCCGATCTGGGTCGACGGCAGCAAGAAGGTCCAGCCGCGCAAGCCGCCCGGCCTCGGTGAACACAGCGACGAGATTTTGCGCAACGCCGGCTATGACGAGGCCGCGATCAAGAAGCTGCGCGCGTCCGGCGCGGTGGCGTAACAGCCGCCGCATCTATTTCCTCGCGACCAGAGCGCCGACCAGCTCAGAGAGCGCAGTCCTGGTTTCCTGACGGAAGCCGCGGCGCGGCGTTGCCAGTTGCTGCAGCAGGATGCCGATCAGGCTGGAGACGAACAGATCGGCATGGCCGCGGGGATCGGACGAACCGGCGGCGCGCAAGGCAAGCTCGGCGCTCTGCCGCCAGGTATCGAACCACTCGGCCACGACAAGCCGGTGTCGCTCGCTCCGAGCCGCGGCCAGAAACGCCTCAAAGCAGGCGATGTGCGTCTCCGCGTCGGTCTTGAGTTCCTGGGAATACCAGCCCACCAGCGTGTCAATCCAGGCGCCAGCGTCGAATGCCTTGCTTTGCAGGCTGAGGGCCAGCGCACGCAGCCGCCCGACCTCGCGTGTCAGGGCGAAGCGAAGTGCTGCGTCCACCAGAATCTCGCGCGTGGCAAAGTGATGGGTGATCGCGCCCACCGACATTGCGGCCTCGGCGGCGACCGCGCGATGCGTGACCCCATCCAGTCCGTTGCGGCCGATGATACGCAGTGTCGCCTCCATCAAAGGGCGCTCGCGGTCGGTGATCGCTTCTCCGGCTTTGCGGGGCATATTGACATTCGCCATCGTTGATCTAAGAACAGAACAATTGTTCTGTTTTGCAAAGTATAAGTATCGGACGGTGAACACAAGCCTCCGGAACCCTGGAGCCTGCAAATGCCCAGTTACCGACTGCATTACTTTCCAGAGTCCGGAAACAGCTACAAGCTTGCGCTGATGCTGACCCTGTGCGACCGGAGCTTTGAGCCGGTCTGGACCGATTTTGGCGGCGGCATCACGCGGTCAGCGGAATGGCGGCGCACGGTCAACGAGATGGGCGAAATCCCGGTGCTGGAAGAGGATGGCGTCCGCCTCACCCAGACCGCGCCGATCCTGCTGAAACTCGCGCAGCAGTTCGGCCAATTCGGCGGCGAGACTGAAGCGGAGCATTTCGAAGTCTTGCGCTGGCTGTTCTGGGACAACCACAAGCTCACCGGTTACATGGCCTCATACCGATTCATGCGGACGTTCATCCCGTCAGGCGATCCCGCGGTGCTGACCTATTTTCGCAAGCGGCTCGACGATTTCCTCGGCATCCTGGAAACACATCTGCAGCAGAATGCGTTCGCGATCGGCGCGCGGCCGAGCATCGCCGATATCTCCATGATGGCCTATCTGCATTATCCGAGCGACGAGACCGGATATGATTTCGCGGTGAGCCACCCGGCGATCAGCGCCTGGCTCGGCCGTATGGCTGATCTGCCCGGTTGGAAGTCGGCCTACGATCTGCTGCCCGGCAAGCGGCTGACGCATTACGCGAAGTGAACGCTTTCGGTTTGACGTTTCAGCGGCTCAACCAGGCCCAGACGATGCCAAAGACGATTACACCGGCAATGACGGCGACCGCGATCGCCCAGGTGCTGACGCGGACGTTGCTGACGATCTCGCGTTTGGCTTCGTTCTCCGCGATCTCGCGATTCCGCTGCCTGTTCTCCTGGTCGGAAGAGCTCATCGCCGGTCCCCGCTTGGTTGGTCGTTACCCGCCACTCTAGCATCAAACGATGACGGTGCATCGGCACCCTTGCCACGGCCCTCGGGCCGAGGCCTGCCTAACGGCTTTTGACGAAGCACATGCCCGTTCGCGCGGTCTTGCCGCTGACCTGACAGGCCAGTCCCTCAGCGCAGGTCCAGGCACGGAAGCTCGCATCGTTGCTGGCCGTGGTATTGCTGGGAGCATAGCAATGCGCGCCCCAACCATCGCTATATTCGGTCCCCACCAGTTCCGTGCTGCCGCGCAATTGCGGACGGCTGGCAAAGCCCCGGGAATAATCCGGCGCCTTGCCATCCCGCACTGCGGTGAGGATGTCACGGCGGCGAACCTGATCGCCGAAGAAGTGCGGCGACGCCGGCACGACCGTTGAATTGGAGGGATTGACCGCCATCCAGTCGACGCCGGGAAAATGAAATCCGCCGATGCCACGCGTCTGGTGGCATCCGGAACAGGTGACGTCGTTCAGCCGCCGCTCAAAGCCGCCAGCCGAGCGGATGTTTTGCAGCTTCATACCGCCAGCCGCGGCCTTCTTCAGCGCCGTGACGACGTCAGCTTCGCTGAACACCGCCTTGGCCCCCTCGCCCTGCATCAGGCCGAATTCAGGCTGCAGGTCGGAAGCGTCAAATCCGGCCGGCGTTGCGGCAATCGCGCCATTGGCAAGGAATTTTTCCGGGATCAGGACCGCGCCAGAATCGAGCTCTGCCAAATGTTTCGGCTCCAGCAGCCATGACTTGAATTCGCGCCCGAGCTTGTCGTCGGCCAGAATGCGGTCGCGGTCGATCTGGTTCTCCATCGGCGCTTCCCGAAATTCCCGCGCCGCGGCGTCATAGCGAAACACCTTCAACAGGTAATTGGTACGGAAATCGCGCACGGGCGATTTCGGCGCATGCGCGATCTGAAGGTTGGTCTCGATGCGATCGATGTTTTCATAACCGAGCAGATCGAGCGGACCGTTTTCATCCAGCAGCTTTTCCGCGAGCGGCGCGCCGGTCAGCGAAAATTCGCCTGCGGCGAGCCATCGCTTTGCGATTTCGGAACAGGTGACGGGTTTGCCGTTACGGTCGATCCCATGATCGGCCTTGGCTTTCAGAACGAGATTCAGCGTCATCGGCAGACGGAGCAAAATTGCCCTGTCGTCGATCCCCGGCGTTTTCATTCGCGTCAGCCGATAGATCAGCCGGATGTCGCCGCAGCTGGCCTCGTCGACATAAGCGCGGTCCATGCGATTGACGATGCCCGCCAGCGCGAAACGGGTGTCGCCGGAATCAAGCTGGGTGCGGTCGAACAGTTGAAAGGCAAAGCCATCACCCACGCCGACGGCTTCGCTCGGCAGGCTCCTTTTGTGTCGCGCAATATAACGGTCGAACTCGGCGTCGATCGCCTGCCGGACCGGGAGCATCGACGGCAGGGTGAATAGCTGGCCGCTCGTGAGCGGAATATCGGCCGACCGCTCCGGCCACAACAAACGGCCGATGCCGAACCTGCCGCCGTCGAGTTCGCGCAGCGCCAGGGGATCCGTTATCGCGGTCCCACGCTCCAGTGGCGCGGCGGACGCCGGCAATGCGCCGCACACCAGGGCGAGCATGATGAAAAGAAATCGCAGCGCGCGGCTCATGCCCCCACTAACACCGCGCGAAGTGGCCTATTCAAGTAAAAAGGCGCTTCACATCCCGGTGAAGCGCCTTCGTCTTTCAGATTTCGCGTAATCAGCGGGCGACAATCAGACCCTTGCTGGTCACGACCACCCATTTGCCGTCCTGCTTGCGGATGGCATCGATGCGGCCGAGACCCGGGACAGGATCGCCGGCGTAGACTTCAAAGATGCCCTGGCGGCCTTCGATCAGCGCGCTGCCATTGGCGGCGTCACGCAACACCCAGCCGTCCACGGTCGGCAGCCGTGCAATCTCGGGCTTGGGCGCGGGCAGCGGCACCGCCGCGGCCGTTGCGGGCGGCGACACCGTTCCCGTGACGTCCCTTGCGGCAGCCGGCGTTGCGGCGGCGACGGGTGCGGGTGCAGCAGCCTGCGCACGGAGTTTTTCGACGGCATCGCTGAGCTTGGCGAGCTTGGCGGTCGGTTCGGCCTGCGCCTTCTCGACCTTGTCGAGGCGGTCGCTGGTCTTGTTGAACTGGCTCACCCCGGTTTTGGAGGTGTGCTCGACGCTGGCCTTCAGCGCCAGGATATCGGCGTCGATCCGCGCCACCGAGGCTTCGAGTGCACTGTTGTTGTTCGCCACGGCGGAATTTCCGGCCATCATCTGTCCAAGACCCGCGGTTGCCAGCGCGCCACCGAGCGCACCGGCGACCGTCGCCAGCGCCACCACAGCCGCCATCGCCGACATCCGGCGCTTGCCGGACACGCCGTCAGCTGCAACGGCCTCCGGCTTCACATCGGCTTCGTCGCCGTTCCACGCGCGCTCGCCGGGCGACATGATCAACAGCTTGCCGGGAATCCGCGGCGTTTCAACTTTCGGAGCTTCAGATGTGGCCGCTTCGACCTTCGCCGGTTCAACTTTGGTTGCTTCAAGCTTGGAAGCCTCGACCCTGGGCGCTTCCACTTTGGGCGCATCCGGCTTTGGGGACGTTTCTTGCTGGTCGGGTGCCAGCATCGGGGACTCGATCGCCACCGTCACCGGCACTTTGGCTGCGGACATATCGGGAGCGGCCGGCCCGGCGCCGACGGAACCGGTTTCACCGCTGGTGGCCTCGGACTGCTGTTCGCTCACGTTCAATTCTCCAGAATGGGTTGACCTTTTGGTAACTTTTATTGCTTGCGAAATCGTTACCGGGTTCTGCCTTACCGAAATTTTAGAAGGTCATCCGGGCCTGTTTGCGGCCGCAAAGCGACGGCTGCGGGGCCGGCGACTCCGCCCGCTCGCCCATGCTGCCCTGCGGCAATCCCCGACAGCTCCGTTTGCGCCCGTTCATTTACCGACTAACATGGCCTGACCATCCAGCCAGAAGGCAGGAGGCCGCCATGACCATCGAAAAATGCATCAACGAGTTTGATGTAGATGACGTCATTTTTGAGGAAGGCTCGACCGGGCGCGAACTGTTCGTCGTGCTCGACGGCAAGGTCGAGATCGCCAAGGTTAACGGCGCCAGCAAGACCGTGATCGCCACGCTCGGCAAGGGAGAATTCTTCGGCGAGATGGCCGTGATCGACGGCTCGTCCCGCTCGGCGACCGCGATTGCCGCAGCGGCGCACACCCGCGTGATGCGGATCAATCACGCCCGCTTCGTCTATCTGGTCAGCCAGCAGCCGGCGTTTGCGCTGATGATCATGGATGCGCTCAGCAAGCGACTGCGTGCCGCGAACGCGATCACGTTCAAAGCCGCGGTCAATCCATGAGCGAGCGCAAGCCGAGCCCGTTCAAGACCCTGCTCGAAAGCGACGTCTGCACGCTGATCGAGGCAGCCGAGGACGTGTACCAGATTCGTTTCAAGAACCGCGCGGCGAACGCCTATCTGGTGCGCGGCAGCTCGCGGACCATCATGATCGATGTCGGCCTGTCATCGAACTATCCGCATCTGCTGAAATGTCTGCAACACGTCGATTGTCCGCCCGAGAAAATCGACATGGTGGTGCTGAGCCATGAGCACCTCGACCATATCGGCGCCGCCTATCATTTCAATGGCCGCGCCTTCATCGCCGCGCATCGGCTGGCCGCCAACAAGATCATGCTGCGCGACGATTTCTCGATGCTGCGCAAGATGTTCAACGAACCGAATATCCCGATCAATGTCGACATCTGGCTCGAGGAAGGCAATCTGCTCGACCTCGGCAATTTCCGCCTCAACGTGATGTACACGCCCGGCCATACCTCAGCCTGCATCACGCTGTTCGATCAGGACAAGGGCCTGTTGTTCGCCAGCGACACGCTGATGCCCGGCGGCGTGATGGGCGGCGTATTCGGCTCCGGCAGCATCGCCGACTATATCCAGTCGCTGGAGCGGCTGAAGGGGTTGAACTCGAAGATCCTGCTGTCCGGCCACGGCCGCCTCTCCGACACGCCGCAGGACGATGTACGGGTCGCCATTCAACGTTCGCACAACCTGCTGTCCGACACGGCGCAATTGTTCGACGCGCTGGATGCGCGCTCGAATTTCGAACCGATCATGCAGTCGGTGCGAGACCTCAACAAGCTGGATGATGGCTAGGCAGCCAACGCTGCCGAATAATTGCGCCATCCGGAATTATTTCCCGCCTGACAGATCTTGACGTGATTCCAAATCACGCTCGCCGGCCTTCGGCTGCGGTCGATCCATTTGACAAAATTTATGGCGGCCTGTTCAACAACAGCAACAACGACGCCTCCAAGAGGCATGGGGAGAGAGCACCATGAAACTTTACGACTCGGTCGGACCGAATCCGCGCATTGTCCGCCTGTTCATGGCGGAGAAGGGCATCGAGATGCCGAAGCAGACGGTCGACCTGCGCAAGGGCGAAAACCGCGAGGCCGAGCACCTGAAGCGCAATCCGCACGGCCAGATGCCGGCGCTTGAACTCGACAATGGCAGCTATCTCTCGGAAGTCATCCCGATCTGCGAATATCTCGAGGAGAAGAACCCGACGCCTGCGATGATCGGGACGACGCCGGAAGAGCGCGCCGAATGCCGGATGTGGACGCGCCGCGTCGATCTCAACATCTGCGAGCATCTCGCCAATGGCTTTCGCTTCGGCGAGGGTCTGAAGTTTTTCGAGAAACGCATCCTCTGCGCGCCCGAAGCCTCGCCCGGCCTGAAGATGATCGCGGCCAACCGCCTGCAATGGCTCGACGGACAAATGGCCGGCAAGGACTATCTCTGCGGCAAGCGCTTCACGATGGCCGACATCCTGCTCTATTGCTGGCTCGATTTCGCCGGCACGGTCGGCCAGCCGCTGGATCAGACCAACGCCAATATCGTGGCGTGGATGGCGCGGGTTGCGGAACGGCCGTCGGTGAAGGCGTAGGTAAGGCCCGTGTCTTACCCTCCCCTGGAGGGGGAGGGTCGACTCGCATGGAGCGAAGCGAAATGCGAGACGGGGTGGGGTGAAGGTCCCTCAACTCGGGCACCGCTCGCGAGGAGAGACTGTCACCCCACCCCGCCGCTTCGCATCGACCCACGAGCAAGCTTCGCTTGTCTCGGACCCCTCCAGGGGAGGGTAAGAGCTAAATCACCACCGGCTTGTCCGGCAGCTCATTCATCCCGCCGCCCTGCGGCGGAAAATGCGCTGCCAGTTGCCTCGACACGGCCTCGATCCCCTTGATCACGCCGCGTTCGAAATTTCCCGCCCGAAATTCCGTTTCCATCTCGACGCAGATTTTCTCCCAGCCGGCGGTGCCGACGTGTGCGTGGATGCCGCGGTCGGCGACGATTTCGACGTCGCGGTCGGCCAGCAGGAGATAGATCAGCACGCCATTGTTGTGCGCGGTGTCCCAGATCCGCAGTTGCGAGAAAACATCCAGCGCGCGTTCCCGCGCCGGCTGGTTCCGGAACAGCGGCGCGCCGTCGAGCGCGCCTTCGACCACGAAGCGGACCTGGCCGGAATGCGTGGCCTCACCCGCCCTAATCGCCGCCTCGATCGCGGCCAGCACCTTCGGCGGAAAGTCACGCCGCTCCCGCCAGCGGTGTTGGAGCAGATGCCTGCCAATGCGTTTGATGCCCATATCTACCAGCTCCCCGACGCGCCGCCGCCGCCGAAACTGCCACCCCCGCCGCCGCTATCGCTCGAGCTGCTGCTCGAACTGCCACCGGACCATGAGCCGCCGCTGCTGCCCCCTGACCAACCGCCGCTTCCACTGCTCCCCGGCGACGACGACACAATGGTGTCGCTGAACAGCACGAAAAACACTGCGATCAGCCCTGCGAATATGGCTGCGGCCAGCGAGCCGAACAGGAACCAGGCAATCAGCGTCACCACGCCGCCGCCGACGCCCGCGCCGACCAGCCGGCCGAGCATGGTCCGCATCAACCCACCGAACAGGAACACCGGGATCAGGAGAAACGGATTGAACATGGCGTCGACGTCGAACAGCCCTGACTGATGTTGCCAATGCGGCGGCTCCGGCTCCGGCAGTTTCTCGCCATCGATGATCCGGATCATCTTGTTGAGGCCGGCCGAGACGCCGCCGGCGAAATTGCCGGACTTGAATTTCGGCGTGATCTCCTCGTCGATGATGCGCTTGGTGGTGACGTCGGTCAGCGCGCCTTCGAGGCCATAGCCGACCTCGATGCGAAGATGACGATCGTTCTTGGCGATGACGAGCACTGCGCCGTCGTCGATCTTCTTGCGGCCGATCTTCCAGGCTTCCGCCACCCGGAGTGAGAATTGCTCGATCGCCTCGCCGTCCGTCGTCGGCACAACCAGAACTGCGATCTGGCTGCCCTTTCGCGCCTCGAAACTTCGGATGGTCTGGTTAAGCGAAGCGATATCGCCGCTGGTGAGCGTCCCGGTCTGATCGACCACGCGCCCGACGAGCGGTGGCACCGCGACGACGGCCAGGGCTGAAGCAGCCCAGAACACGAGCAGCGCAAGAATGGAAACTCTTGCAGCATTCATTGCGATTGATCTTTGATCCGCTACTTCGCGGGCGCGGCCGGTGTCGGATTGAAATCCACCTTCGGCGCCGTGGATATTTCCTTCTCGTTCTCGACCGCGAAGTTCGGCTTTTCCTTGTAGCCGAACATCATCGCCGTCATGTTGTTCGGGAAGGTGCGGATACCGACGTTGTAGTCCTGCACCGCCTTGATGTAGCGGTTGCGCGCCACGGTAATGCGGTTCTCGGTGCCTTCGAGCTGCGCCATCAAATCCTTGAACAGCGCGTCGGATTTCAGCTGCGGATAGTTTTCGGTCACGACCAGCAGGCGCGAAAGCGCGCTGGAGAGTTCACCCTGGGCGGCCGTGAATTTCTGGAACGCGGCGGGATCGTTCAGCACTTCGGGTGTCGCCTGAATGCTGCCGACCTTGGCGCGGGCGTTGGTGACCCCGAGCAGCACGTCCTTTTCCTGCTGCGCAAAGCCCTTCACCGAATTGACGAGGTTGGGCACGAGATCAGCGCGCCGCTGGTACTGGTTCACCACCTCCGACCAACCCGCCTTGACCTGCTCGTCATTGGTCTGGATGGCGTTGTAGCCGCAATTGGTCAGGCTCAGCGTCGCCAGCGCCGCCAGCACGGTCCAAAATCTGCGCATAAAACACTCCCGGTATTATTTCGTGTCACGGTATCAGAATGTCGTGCTTTCACACAATTATTCCGGGGCTGGGCCTAATGACCCATCCCGGAATGACGGCGGTGATTGAATGAACTTCGGGCCGCTTTCGTTCCGATGGCTCTTGCCTATCGTCGGCTGAAATAGTCACATGGCCGAATAATAATAACGGGAGGGCCCATGACCGCATTCGAAACCATCGTCGTGGAGCGGCCGGAGCCGCGCATCGCGCGGATCGTGATGAACCGGCCCGAGGCGCGCAACGCGCAGAACCTGCAAATGACCTACGACCTCAACGCCGCCTTCGATGCGGCCGTGCAGGATGACGCGGTCAAGGTCATCATTCTCGCAGGAAGCGGCCCGCATTTTTCCGCCGGGCACGATCTGCGCCCTAGCAGCAAAAACGAAGCCGGGGTGGATTTTCCGCCGGTCGGAAATTGGGGCGGCTTTGCCGAACCCAATGCCCATGGCCGCTTCGCCCGCGAGCAGGAGATCTATCTGCAGATCACGCGGCGCTGGCGCAACCTGGCGAAGCCGACCATTGCGGAAGTGCACGGCAAATGCATCGCCGGCGGGCTGATGCTGGCCTGGGCCTGCGACATGATCGTCGCAAGCAGTGATGCCGAGTTCTGCGATCCCGTGGTCACCATGGGCGTGTGCGGCGTCGAATGGTTCGTGCATCCCTGGGAACTCGGCCCACGCAAGGCCAAGGAATTGCTGTTCACGGCGGATACCTGGAGCGCGGACGAGGCGCACCGGCTCGGCATGGTCAACCACGTCGTGCCGCGCGCGGAGCTTTCCTCGTTCGTGATGGCGCTGGCGCAGAAGATCGCGGCGAAGCCATCGTTCGCGCTGAAGCTGACCAAGGAGGCCGTCAACCGCTCGGTCGACGTAATGGGACAGCCCGCGGCGATCGACCAGGCGTTCGCGCTGCATCAGCTCTGCCATGCGCATAATCTTCAGGAATTCGGAATGGTGGTGGACCCCGCGGGGCTTCATCCTTCCGTCAGGAAGCAGGCATCGGTGAAGTAGAGCTATGGACCTTACATTGAGCGATGAGCAGCGGTTGCTGCGAGAGAGTGCCGAACGTTTTGTGGCCGGAACTTATAACGCCGAGCATCGCCGCCGGATGGCGAGCGAACCGCTCGGCTTCAGCGCCGAAATCTGGAAGCAGTTCGCTGAACTCGGCTGGCTGGCGTTGCCGATCGCCGAGGAGCATGGCGGGCTCGGCGGCGGCGCGGTCGAGGTCGGCATCCTGATGGAAGCGTTCGGCCGCGGGCTGGTGTCCGAACCCTATCTCTCGACGGTCGTGATCGGCGCGGAATTGATCGGCGCCTGCGGCAGCGAGGCGCAGAAGCAGGCGCTACTGCCCAAGGTCGCCGACGGTTCGCTCTATCTGGCATTCGCACATTCGGAACGCGCGGCGCGGTTCGATCTGGCTGAGGTCGCGACCACTGCGTGGAAGACGGCAGAGGGATGGCGCCTCGACGGCCGCAAGACCGCGGTGCTCGACGGCAATGCCGCCGGGCGGATCATTGTTTCGGCACAGATCGCCGACGACAATGGGGTGGGAGAGCTCGGCCTGTTCCTGGTGCCGGCGGAGGCGGCTGGTCTCACCAAGCGCGATTTCCCGCGACTCGGCGGCGGCCGCGCATGCAACCTCGAACTTCGCGGCGTCCACGTGGGCGCCGACGCCGTGCTCGGCGACGGCAGCGATGCGCTGCCGGCGATCGAGGCCGTGGTCGACCGCGCAATGGCCGCACTCGGCGCGGAAGCCGTCGGCATCATGCAGACGCTGCTGGATCAGACGCTCGAATACACGAAGATTCGGAAACAGTTCGGCCGGCCCCTGTCGGCCAATCAGGTGATCCGCCATCGGCTCGCCGACATGGCGATGAACTGCGACGAGGCCCGCTCGATGGCGCTGCGCGCCGCGCTGATGATCGATGCCGAACCTATCGCGCGCGGCCGCGCCGCCTCGGGCGCCAAGGCCAAGATCGGCAAATGCGCGCGCTTCGTGGCCGAACAATCCGTGCAGTTGCACGGCGCGATGGGCGTCACCGAAGAGCTCGACATCGGCTCCTACTTCAAGCGGCTGCTCGCCTTCGACACGTTGTTCGGCGGCAGCGCCCATCATTATCGCCGCCACGCCGCCCTCGGCGGCCGAACCATTCAAGCCTAGCGGGAGCGCCACATGGATCTCACCTTCAGCGCCGAGGAGCGCGCCTTCGAACAGGAAGTCCGCGACTTCATCGCGCAGAATCTGCCGGCGGAAATGAAGCACGCGCAGTCGCTGACCCCATCGGTTTTTTCCGATCCGGATATCGGGATCGCCTGGCAGAAGGCGCTGCACGCCAAGGGCTGGGGCGCGCCGGGATGGCCGGTGGAGCATGGCGGGCCGGACTGGACCCCGGCGCAGCGCTGGATTTTTGAAGCCGAATGCGCCCGCGCCGGTGCGCCGAATGTCAATGTGATGGGCGTCAAGATGGTCGGCCCCGTCATCATCGGCTTCGGCTCGCCGGAGCAGCAGAGTTTTTACCTGCCGCGGATTCGCTCCGGCGAGGATTATTGGTGCCAGGGCTATTCCGAGCCGGGCTCCGGCTCCGATCTCGCCTCGCTGAAGACGCGCGCGGTGCGCGACGGCGACGATTACATCATCAACGGCACCAAGATCTGGACCACGCATGCGCATCACGCCAACCGCATGTTCGCGCTGGTGCGCACTAATGAGACCGAGCGGCAGCAGGACGGCATCTCCTTCATCCTGATCGACATGAAGAGCCCGGGCATCACGACAAGGCCGATCCTCACGATCGGCGGCGACCACGAGGTCAACCAGGTGTTCTTCGACGATGTGCGCGTGCCTGTCGCCAACCGGGTCGGCGAGGAAGGCAAGGGCTGGACCTACGGCAAGTACCTGCTCGAGTTCGAACGCGGCTCCGGCATCGCCTCGGCCAAGTTGCGCGAGGCGCTGAAGACGGTATCCGACCTCGCCGAATCCGAGGCCACCGGCCGCGCTATCGACGATCCCGATATTTCGATGCGGATGTCGGAGATCGAGGTCGATATCGACACGCTCGAGATGACCGAGCTGCGGGTGCTGTCAGCGCTGCAGACCGGGCAGAATCCCGGCGCGGTGTCCTCGCTGCTCAAGCTGCGCAACAGCGAAATCCGCCAGGCGGTCACGCGCCTCGGTGTCGATGTGATCGGCCATGACGGCCTCTATGTCGAGCCGATGCGGCCGTTCTACAAGCTCAACGAGGCGCCGGGGATTCCCGAGGAGATGCTGCCGGTGGTGCCGGAATATCTCAACAGCCGGGCGTATACGATCTTCGGCGGCTCGTCGGAGATCCAGCGCGATATTATCGCGAAGATGGTGTTGGGATTGTAGGACGATCAGGCCACTTCCTGCTGCCGGCCGACGATTTCGTGGGCCGTTGAGGCGTTGCCGAGGCCGATTGCCGTGAGCAGCTTCAGCATCTCCAGCCGCGCGGTGACGTGCGACATGGTGGGGCGGCTGCCCAGCGTGATCTCGTCGAGGTCGTCGACCGCGGTGAGGCCCCGCGGATAGAATTCGCGGAAGATCACCCGTTCGGCCAGGCCCTCGACGCAGCGGAAGTTCAGCCGCTGTGACAGCTGCTGGATGCTCTCGCCGACGAGGCGCTTGTTGCGCGAGCCGAGCGTCGAGAGCCGGTTGCGCAGCACGATCCAGTCGGTGACGCCGAGATAGCGTACGCGGCGCCTGCCGCGCGCTTCTTCCACCATCTCGGCATAATGGCTGGTGCCGGTGACGCGGAAGGTTTCGGGGTCGACGGTGCCGAGCACGTCGAGATCGACGAAGCTGTCGTTGAGCGGCGTGATCAGCGTGTCCGCCATCGCATGCGCGACGTGCGTCAGATAATCGTCGTGACCGGGGGTGTCGATGATGACGACGCCATAGCGGCCGGCGAGCGTCTCGACGGTCTTCTCCAGAGCCCGGCAACCAGCGGCCTGTTCATCAGCCGAGGGATAATCGAGCTGCTGGAAGCAAAAATGCTGGGGCATGCCGAGGTCGCGGCCGACATGACGCGCCCAGGCGCGCCGGTTCTCGATGTGATGGGTGAGGCTTTTCTGCCTGGTATCGAGATCGATGGTGGCAACCGCCTGGCCCGACTTGATCAGGGCGATCGCGATATGCATGGCGACGGTCGATTTTCCCGACCCGCCCTTCTCATTGCCGACGACGATCACACGAGCAGACAGTGCCCGCATCGCACCTTCAACCGACATCGGATCGCCCCCGAGAGTCTGATTACGTTCTTGCTTCTTGCTCTGCGATCATTGGGCTTGATTCGGCGGAATCCCGCAACCGTGAGGGGTGCTGATTTTTGAGGCGTGCTGCTTTGAGTCGCACCGCGCTCAGTAGCCGTCATTCCGGGGCGCGCGATGCGCGAACCCGGAATCCATTTCACGACGGAGCGTGCGGCGCGATGGATTCCGGGCTCATCGCTTCGCGATGCCCACAGATGCGCGATCGCGCATCGGGGGATGACGACGGGTGTGGTTACGCCCCCGCCCTCGCATCCCGGATCGCCTGCCAGACCTTGGCCGGCGTCAGCGGCGTGTTGAGCTGCTTGATGCCGAGCTCACTCAAGGCATCCATCACGCCGTTGGTGATGCAGGGCGGGCCGCCGATGGCGCCGGATTCGCCGCAGCCCTTGGCGCCCAGGGGATTGGTGCGACAAGGCGCGGAATCATCCAGCGTCACCTCGATGGGCGGAATGTCGTCGGCGCGCGGCACGCAGTAATCCTGATAGCTCGCGGTCAGCAATTGTCCTTCCTCGTTGTAGGACACGCCTTCATACAGCGCCTGCCCGATGCCCTGCGCGACGCCGCCATGCACCTGTCCGGTGACCAGCATCGGATTGACGGCGATGCCGACATCGTCGACCGTGGTGTAGCGCACCACCTTGCTGACGCCGGTTTCGGGATCGATCTCGACCTCGCAGATGTGCGTGCCGTTCGGCCAGCTCGGGCCGTCAACCTCGCCCTCGCTGTCGACGCTGAGCCGCGCGCCGTCTTCCTTCTTGGCGATCTCGAACAGGCTGATCCGCCTGTCGGTGCCGACCACCGTGAGAAAGCCGCCCTGATACTCGATATCGTCGATCGAGGTCTCCAGGACATTCGACGCCTTCTCGCGCGCCTTGTTGATCATGTCGTTGGTGGAAACGGCCACCGCCGTGCCGCCGACGAACAGCGAGCGCGATCCGACGCTGCCGAAACCGGTGGCGAGATCGGTGTCGCCCTGCACGACGTCGATCTTGTCCATGGGAATACCGAGCGTATCCGACACCATCTGGGTGTAGGTGGTCTGCAGGCCCTGCCCCATCGCCATGGTGCCGGAATGCAGGATGATGCGGCCTTCTGCCGTCGCGTGCAGTGAGACCTTTTCGGTGTGCGCGCGGCCGCCGGTCCATTCGATGTAGCTGGTGAGGCCGCGGCCGTAGAGCAGGCCCTTCTTCCTCGCGGCTTTCTTGCGCGCATTGAAACCGTCCCAATCGGCGAGATCGGAGGCGCGTTGCATCATGTGCGCGAACGCGCCGGAATCGTACACCTGGCCGGCGGCGTTGGTGTAGGGCAATTGCGCCGGCTTGATGTAATTGACCTTGCGGATAGCGCGCGGGTCCATGCCGATCTGGCGCGCGGCGGCGTCCATCAGCCGCTCGACGATGAACACGGCTTCCGGCCGGCCCGCGCCGCGATAGGCGCCAACCGGCGCGGTGTTGGTCATCACGGATTTGACTTCGAAATGCACCAGCGGAAGATCATAGACGCCGGTCTGCACGAACGGCCCGAGCACCAGCGGGATGATGTTGCCGGCGCCGCTGCTGTAGGCGCCGGTGCCGCCGATCGAGCGCACGCGATAGGCCAGCACGCGGCCCTTGGCGTCGAGCGCGAACTCGCCGGTCGAGGTGAGGTCGCGGCCATGGGTTCCGCCGACGAATTCATCGGTGCGATCGCCGCGCCAGCGGATCTTCTTGCCGAGCTTGGTCGCGGCATAGGCCACCACGCCGTCTTCCGGATAAAGGCTGGTCTTCTGCCCAAAACCGCCGCCGATATCGCCGACCAGCACGCGCACGCTTTCCTTCGGCCGCTTCAAAATCGATTCGGCGAGCAGATCGCGGGTCGAGCCCGGCGTTTGCGATTGCACGTGCAGGATCAGCCGGCCGGATTTCTTCTCGATCTCGGCAATGGTCGAGCGCGGCTCCATCGCCGATGGAATCAGCCGCTGGCTGACCAGGTCGAGCGACACGGTATGCGCAGCCCTGGCGAAGGCCGCTTCGACCTTGGCGGCATCGCCATAGCTCATGGCGCCGACGATGTTGTCGGGCGCTTCGGGCCACACGACAGGCGCGCCGGGCTTGACCGCTTCGACGGGATCGACCACCGATGGCAGCACCTCGTAATCGACCGCGATCGCTTCCGCCGCGTTCTGCGCCAGCACCCGTGAGGTCGCAACCACAGCTGCGACCGGCTCGCCGGCGAAGCGCACGATTTCATGCGCCAGCAGCCGCCGCGGCGGCACCGTCATCGGCGAGCCGTCCGGCCGCTTGAAGATCGCCAGCGTCGGGATGGTGCCGATATCGTCCCTGACCAGGTCGGCGCCGGTATAGATCGCTTCCACGCCCGGCAGCTCCGCCGCGGCCTTGGTGTCGATCGAGACGATTTTGGCGTGGGCATGGGGCGAGCGCAGCACGTGCAGCCACAGCGCGCCCTCCTCCGGCCTGTCGTCGATGAACTGCCCCTTCCCGGTAAGCAGCCTCTGGTCTTCCAAACGCTTGACCGGCTGGCCCGCACCAAAACGCATATTGCCGGGAAGAATGTTCATCAGTTGGTCCTTCGATTTTCTTCGCAAAGTTGGGTGGGTTCTAGCCGATAGATAGGGTGTGAGCCAACCCTATGGAAGCGCCTGAGAAATGGGCAATGGTCTTGCTCAGCTTCGTCCCGGCCTCACTATCGTCGTCGTCCCGGCCTTGAGCTCAGATGCGCAATTGCGCATCGGGGGACCCATACGCCGCGGCGCTCGTTGTTGCGGAAGGTATTTAACGTCAGCGCTCTCGTTGATCGGCCGCGGCGTATGGGTCCCGGGTCAAGCCCGGGACGACGGCGGTGTATGTTGTTACACCATCCAAACGCAATTTCGCGATCTCGCGGCACAATGCGCCCGAGTTTTGCTATTGAACTTCCCGCCCTCGAAGACAGAGGGCGCAGGGAATGCCGGATGCGCGCTGCACCCGCGGTCCCGTGTGCGATTGTGCTAAGAAAGCTGCACACGAGCATACAGGGCAGCGGAGAACATCCGACATTCCCTGCGCAGTGGCTCTACGGCTTATGACGCGCTCTCCCCGGTGAGACGGCCTCTATTGCCACCGTCGCCCTTCGGAAGCGTTGGCTCCCGAAAGACTTGACGCCGTTACGGGCGCCATGACCACACGCTTTCGCCGTACGCTTCAGCCGCGACCGTCAATCGCAACGTCAGCGTCCACCGCATCCCCGCCCCTCGTCATGACGACGGCCGACGCCCCTCTGAGTGGGACGGGATGGGCATAGATGTGCAGGTGATTTGGGGTCGAAGGAAAGGGAAATATTTTGATTTTCGGAAATTCTTGACTTGACACGATTTCCGTAAACCGGAATTGATTTGCCCGTCGGGTTGTTTTGTCGCACCGCGGGTCCCGAACTGTGCTTGCCGGCGGGGCGAAGCAGTTTGCGGTCTGCAACATCAACCTGAAGGCCAAAGCAGATTTGAGCGGGCTGGCGACACGGCGTCGCGCAGAATCACACCCGATTCTGCCGGACGTTATCCACCCCCGGAACCGCATGTCTGTTCCCGGAGGTAATGTCAGTAACCAGATCACGACGCCGATCACATCACCAGAACAGCGATGCGATCATGGAATCCTCTACACCCGCGGTGGCAGATAGATGCACACCGGGAGGTTGGCGACGCAGACATGACAATTACCATCGGGCGAGGCGCGCAGCGTCCATCTCGGAAACGTCCTGTCTCGCCAGCGCCAGCCGTCATCGCCGAGATCGATCACCTCGTTGCACGGCACCGGGCGGCAATGATGATCTTCGCAACATTCGTGCGAATACAGCATGTGGATGAGGATCAGCACCGTCTTCATCTTCGTCATCCTTGGCGATGATAGCTGGTGACGTTCACCATCAGCAGTCGGTTTGTCCGATGGCCGTCCTATCCGCACACCGCAGTTTGCCTTAAATGTGACCTGTGGATCACCGACACCTATTGTGCACTGAGCGGACGAGATGCGCTCCACGCTTGATGTCAGTTCACGGCGTCAGAGCGCACATCACTGATGCGAGGACCGACTTTCGTTTTTGCCCCGAAGCGGACGTGTCGTCGACGCTACCTTGTGGGTTCGTCAGCCCTCTCGCGGTTGCGAGATGGACAGCCATTCTCTTGATCGTTGGCTCGCGTTGAAAATCAAGCGTCTGCAGATGGCTGTTTAAACGTCGAAAGCGAAGAAAGCTCTGGTCGCGGTCATGATTTGCGATAGGGTGCGGAAGCTTGTCCGATGGTTCAGCGATTAGGACGTTACCGGTGCAGTCAGCCGCACCTGTGCAGGAGCCCTGACCCTATCGGTGTGAAGTACATTGCAGACCCGCGCGGTTGGGTATGCTATTAACCATTTCAGTTTCTCGCGATCTTACGTGCCGACCAGTGGACGCTTCGGTTGTCCTTGGGTCGCCTACACCAGTTACATGGAAATAGGGCTGCCTGTAAAACGGGAGGAGAGACTATGGATCGCCGCCAATTCGTTGCGGGCGCGAGCATTGCGGTCGCAGCCGCTTCTGCCTTTCCAGCGCCTGCCATCGCCCAAGGCGCACGCGAACTCAAGATGGTCACCATATGGCCGAAGGGCTTGCCGGGCCTGCAGTCAGGCGCCGAACGTGTCGCACAGTCGATTACGACGCTGTCGGGCGGCCGAATGCAAGTCAACGTCTTCCCCGCCGGTCAGCTGGTCGGCGCAATGGAATCGTTCGATGCCGTCTCCTCCGGACTGGCTGATCTCTACCACGCATCAGAAGTCACATGGGCGGGCAAGTCCGCCACCTTCGCCTATTTCTGCAACGTCCCGTTTGGATTTACCCCGGACGAGATCAACGCATGGGTTTACTACGGCGGTGGTCAGGCGCTGTGGGACGAGCTGAGCGCCGGGTTCGGCCTCAAGGCGTTCCTGTGCGGCAATACCGGTCCTCAGATGGGCGGCTGGTTCACCAAGGAGCTCACAAGCATCGATGCCTTCAAGGGCCTGCGCTATCGCATGCCCGGCCTGGGTGGCGACGTGTTGCGCCGGCTGGGCGCCGTGGTGGTTACCTTGCCGGGCGGCGAGATCATTTCGTCACTTCGATCAGGCGCGATCGACGCGAGCGAATTCGTGGGTCCCTGGGTTGACATGGCGTTAGGCCTGCACAAGGCGGCCAAGTACTACTACTATCCGGGCTTCCATGAGCCGGGGGCGGCGGTCTCGCTTGCCGTAAACAAGAAACTTTGGGAAAGCCTCGGCAGCACCGACAAAAGCATAATCGAGGGTGCCGCCGCGCTCGAGAACACACGTTCCCTTGCTGAGGCCACCGCCGCTAACGCCACTGCACTCGAGGAGCTTGTCAAAGATCCCGCGATCCAGATCCGCAAGGTCGATGACGCGATCTTGCTGGAGTTCGGCAAGATCTCCGGCGAAGTTCTATTCGAGTTAAGCCGCAAGGACGACCTGGCGCGGCGGGTCTACGACAGCTTCATGAAGTTCCGTACCGCGGCCGTTCGCTGGAGCGACGTTTCGGAACGCGCGTTCCTGAATGCGCGGGCGCTGCCGTATCCATTTGGAGGGTGACGGAGGCATTTCGCACCCTCAGGCCAAGGCGAGAACATGGGTCTGGCGAGGTCTAGCCGGTCAACAGCGCTCATGAGTCCGAACCTGCGGACATGGGTGCCATCTCGGCTCGGCGTAGCAAACCGACTGCTATTGGCCTTCCTCGGAATCAGCGGCCTGGGTGTCGTCGGTGCGACCGTTGCAATCTTCTCCTTCCGCGATATCGGCCAGGCTCTCGATCGCATCACGGCACGACGCGTGCCCGCCGCACTGGCTTCAGTGGAAGTATCGCGACGGGTCGAACGGATTGTTTCCGCCGCGCCGGCCCTGCTCTCTGCTGCCACGCCAGCCGATCACAACGAGAGTTCGCAGAGGATAGGCGTCGAGATGCAGGAGCTCGCCGCACTGCTGGAAAGCCTCGAGCACCGTGGCGCCGACAGCGATGCCCTCGGCTCAATGCGATCGGCCGTTGGTCGTCTGCGGACCAATCTTGAATCGCTGGACAAGCTGGTCGCGGATCGCATGATCGTAAGCGCGCTGAAGCGCGGCCATTCGAGCAACGCGCTCAGTACTCACAATGAAAGCCAAAGCCTGCTGGCACCCTGGCTCCAGATTGTCGAGGGGGAGGTCGCGCAATCGCGCCGCGCGTTCGACGACGCCAAGACAAGCGCCCAGGAACGGATTGCGGCCGGCAGCGGGCTGGTCCGCTCCACGGCGTCCTATCATGCACTCCAGCGCGTGCAGTTTCTCATTACGTCGGTAAGTGACAGGTTGCAGCAGATCTCGGCAGCAAGCGATTCAGACAGCGTGCGTGTGCAAATGTTTCGAATCCAGCAATCCCTGCGTGAGACGAGGCAGATAACACCCAACCTGGATCCGAGATTGCAACCGCTTCTGATTGGCAGGCTCGAGGAATTCCGTGCACTTGTCGAGGGGATCAACAGCATTCCCGAGTTGCGGTTGCAAGAGCTTGGCATCGTTGCTCAGGCTACCCGCAACCTGACGGAGAATGCTGCGCTCTCGCGAGACCTCACTCAGGCGGCGAATCGCCTCGTCTCAATTGCAAACCGCGATATCGTGCAGGCTAATGATGAGGCGTTCGCGGTTCAGCGATTCAGTTCGACCGTCCTGATCGCAGCGGTAGCGCTCAGCCTACTCAGCTCTATCGGGATAGTTTGGTTGTATGTGGGGCGCAACATCGTCTCGCGGTTGACCGCACTTAGCCGCAGCATGCTGGCGATTGCCGAGGGCAATCTTGCGACCAGCGTACCGACCGGGGGTAGCGACGAGATCTCGGAGATGGGCAGAGTAGTCGAGGTTTTGCGTAAGAACACGCTCGAACGGAACGAATTGCTGATAGAGAGAGAGCAAACGGCCGTGCGGCTCGAGAAGCAAGTCGAGGCGCGCACCATCGAGCTGGCCCGGTCGGTTGAGGAGCTTCGCGCCCTCGGCGAGGTCAGCCAGGCGGTCAACTCGACCATTGATTTGCAAACGGTGCTGTCCACGATCATCTCGAAAGCGGTCCAACTATCGGGCACCGACGCCGGCACAATCTATGCGTTCGACGATGCCCGTCAGGAATTCCGATTGCGCGCCAGCTACGGCATGGACGAGGCGTTGGTCGCAGCCATAAAGGACCGCAACGTCCGCCTGGGCGAGACCCTGATCAGTGAGGCGGCGATACAGCGCAGGCCCGTTCAGGTTGCCGACATTAGCAAGGATCCTACGTTGGTCCTCGACATCATCAGGCGCGCTGGATTCCGTGCGCTGCTGGCTGTCCCGCTGTTAGGCGCAGACCGGATCGTCGGCGCGCTGGTGGTCCGTCGCAAGCAGCCGGGCGACTTCCCCCAAGGCACGGTTAACCTATTGCAGACCTTCGGGGCACAATCGGTACTAGCCATCCAGAACGCTCGCCTCTTTGACGAGGTACAGTCGCGCACACGCGAATTGGCGAAGTCGCTGGAGGGCCTGCGGGCTACGCAAGACCGTCTCGTCCAGACTGAGAAGCTTGCCTCGCTCGGCCAGTTGACGGCCGGCATCGCGCACGAGATCAAGAATCCGCTCAATTTCGTAAACAATTTTTCGGCCGTTTCCGTCGAGCTTGTCGATGAACTGCGGGAGGCACTTGCAAGGGCCAGCCTTGCTCCCCAGTTGCGAGGCGAGATCAGCGAGATTTCGGATATGCTGCAGGACAATCTTGACAGGGTTGTGCAGCACGGCAAACGGGCCGACTCGATCGTCAAGAATATGTTGCTGCACTCGCGCCAGGGATCCGGGGAGCATCAGCCCACCGATATCAATGCCGTCGTCGAGGAGAGTCTCAATCTCGCATACCACGGTGCACGGGCAGAGAAGCAGGATTTCAATGTCACGCTGGAGAAGTCCTTCGATCCTGCGGCCGGCGAGGTCGATATGTTTCCACAGGAGATTACGCGCGTGCTGCTTAACCTCATCTCGAACGGTTTTTATGCGGCGACGAAACGGAATTTGGAAGCCAACGGACGCGGCTACGAACCCACGCTTGCCGTTCTGACCAGAAATCTGGGTGAGAGCGTCGAAATCAAAATTCACGATAACGGTACGGGAATTCCAGCCGAGGTGAAGGAAAAGATGTTCGATCCGTTTTTCACCACAAAACCCCCGGGCGAGGGGACAGGCCTCGGTCTTTCGCTCAGTTACGACATCATCGTAAAACAGCATGCGGGATCGATTGAGGTCGATACGCAGCCCGGCCAATTTACCGAATTCCGGATTGTCTTGCCGCGGCGCGCTGCGAAGCTCGCCCAATTGGGAGAGCGCTCGTGAACCTTCTTATTCTTGTTGTCGACGACGAACCGGATGTGGAGGCGCTTTTTCGCCAACAGTTTCGGCGCGATATCCGCGCAGGCCGGTTCACGATGGAATTTGCGCAGTCTGGTGACGTCGCGCTCTCGCGCATAAGCGAAGCGCGTGAGCAATCGCTCATTCTGATCCTGTCGGACATCAACATGCCGGGAATGAGCGGCCTGGAAATGCTTCCCAAAGCGAAGGCGATACGGCCGGATGTCCCGATCATCATGATCACGGCCTATGGCGATGCAGAAACCAAACGCCGGGCGCTGGATGGCGGCGCCGAGGCGCTTCTGACAAAGCCGATCGACTTTGGGGCACTCCGTGGCAAGATTGACAGTCGTGTTGAAAGGGCTGCGTGACTGGACGAATGTCCGTTGTTGGGCACGAAGCGGACCCAAGTCATTGTCCGCTCTTCTTTGGCTTTTGGCGGAACGGCGGACATGGGCGCCATCGATCCAGCCCGATTTATGATTGCACGACCTGGCAAGCCAGCTAGCTGACATCCCTTAACGCTGCCTCGACCACCTTGCGCTGCTCCGCCGTCAGCGCCGCCTGCGGCGGGACGGGGGCGCCGACGGCGTAGCCTTGAATCTCAAGGCCGGCCTTGATGCAGGCCGCGAGGTTGAAGCGGGCGAAGGCTTCGTTGATGCGCCACAGCTTGCGCTGCAGTGTCAGCGCCTCATCCCAGCGCTTGGCCTGACAGAGGTTGTAAAGCTCGACGCTCTGGCGCGGGATGATGCAGGCCGGGCCCGCCATCCAGCCGAGGCCGCCGATCAGCATCACCGCCGCCGGAATGTGGGCCGAGGCCGAGAACACTTTGATGCTGTCGCCGCAGCGGTTCATGATCGACAGCAGCCGCCCGGTGTTGGTCGAGGCGTCCTTGATGTAGCCGATGCGCGGATGCGCGGCGAGGCGTTCGATGACGTCGAGCGTGAGGTCCGAACGCTGGAATTGCGGGTTGGTGTAGATCACGACGGGAATCTCGACCGCGTCCGCAATGGCGCGGAAATAGGATTCCACCTGCGTGTCCGAAATCGGAAAATACGCTTCGAGGATTGCGAGGATGCCGTCGGCGCCGAGCTTCTGATACGCCTTCGCCTGCGCCACCGCATCGGCCGTCGAGGTGGAGGCGACGCCGGCAATGACAGGCACGCGGCCTTTGGCTGCCTCGATCGTGGTCTGCACCACGGCGGTGCGCTGCTTCTCGTTGAGATAGGCGAACTCGCCGGTCGACCCGAGCGGCGTCAGCCCGTGCACGCCTGATTTGATCAGATCGTCGCAGAGGCGCGCGAGCACCTCGGTGCGGATGCGGCCTTCGGGATCGATCGGTGAAACGAGGTAAGGAAAGACGCCGTGCAGATCAGTCATTGAGAGAAACGCCTCTTAAGAAACGGGCATGGTTCAAGTTCAGGAAGCCGTAAGCGCCATACCGTCGGTTGCTGGATCAGCGCCACCTTGCAGCCCTTCAGAAGAAATCTTGATGCCGTGTACCCAACCGAATGTGTGGCTAAGTGCGGATCGTACCGTCTGATATCCGAGCCCATTCAGCGCCCGTTCGGCAGAGCGCGGGATCCGGTTCGAGAGATCGATGATATCGCTGGTAGCCGAAAAGCGGGGCGCTGAGACCGCCTCCAACATCGACATTTCGAAGTCGAGGACGTTCAACGACACCTGGAGTACACCCATGGCGATCTGGGTCGCACCAGGTGCTCCGATCACCAGGACGGGCTTGTCATCCCTGAAGACGATCGACGGACAAATGGAAGAGAATCTCGCTTTTCCGGGCGCCAGCGAGCCGGCTCGCCCGGGCCGCGGATCAAACACACCCATACATCCATTGTACATGAAACCCAATCCATTGGTGATCACGCCGGACGGCAAACCAAGTGAATGGGTCATCGAGATGCAGTTGCCTTCGGCATCGCATATCGAAACCTGTGTCGTGTCCTTGCTCGGGAGGCCCGCATTGAGCCTGACCACGTTGACCTTGTCGCCACGCTTGATGCCTTCAGCGATTTCGGCGCAGTGCCCTTTCGAGATCAAGCGATCGGTCGGAACGTCAACAAAGGAAGGGTCGCCGATAAAGCGATCCTTGTCGCGCGTTGCGGCCTTCATGGCTTCGGCAACGACGCGAATGTATTCGACACTGTTGTGACCGATAGACTTCAAGTCGAAATTCTCGAGCGTGCGAAGCATCTCCAGCAGCATGATGCCGCCGCCGGGCGCCTGATTTGTCGTAACAATTGAGTTTCGATAGGTGGCTGAGAGAGGCTTGTTTCTTACGGTCTGCAGCTTCTCGAGATCAGAGCGGCGCAACAGACCGCCGTGAGCCCGCATGTCTGCGTCGATGGCATCGGCGATCTCGCCGCGAAAGAATGCGTCAGGCCCATCCTTCGCGATGGCCCGCAGCACGTTTCCATAGTCCCGATTGACGACGCGGTCTCCCACACGCTTTGGCGATCCGTCCGGTCTGCAATAAAGCGCCTTGGCCGATGGGACGAATGAAATTCGATTGGCGTTGCCCACCCGGCCCATCGTTCCTTCTTCCGACCACCAGGCGTGGACATGCGGCCGGACGTTCCAGCCATTTTCCGCGTAATCAATGGCCGGGCCAAACAGCTCCGACCAGGGCAGTTTGCCGAGATCACGGTGCGCGTCGGCAAAGGCTCTCAGCGAGGAGGGCACGCAGATCGATTGATAACCGATGTCGTTCACGTTCCCTTTGAGAATGAAGCCGTATCCGTCACGCGCTTCGCCCACGATCAGATCCTGCCACATGTCAGGTCGTACGGCTGATGGCGCAGGGGCATGGAAATCGTAGTAGGTATGCACCTTCTTCGACGGGAAATAGGCGGCCAGACTTCCGAAACCGGCAATTCCGCACATCATGGGGTCAACGACTGTCTGAACCAACGCTGCCGCGATGGCGGCATCGATCGCATTGCCGCCGGCGACGAGGATGTCCCTGCCCGCCTCTGTGGCCTCGGGTTGCGGAGTTACCACCATGCCCTTGTGCGTCACGTTCTTCTCCCTGGCGCCGTGAGTTGACATCCGGTCGCTGCAAGGAGCGAAGCAGCTAAGAATTCTTTTGGCAACAGATGGATCGGCATGGGCCTCTGCGAGACAAGGCAAGTTGCTGGGTTTGCCCCTTAGCAGAAAATCCACAAGGCTCATTGCTCGGTCGAAATGATCTCCCCAACGTCAGTTGCCCATGCCAGCAACGAGCACGCCATAGCGAAGATCACCGCAAAAACGCCAAGTACCCAAGCGCCAGTGAAAAGAGCACACGTCACACCAGATGCAAGGAGGGAAGCAGCTCCGACGCATAAGAGCCGCCCCCAACCTCCCGCATTCCTCAACGCCTGATCAAAAGAGGCGCAGAGAAGGAGCAACAGCAGTTCAGCTAAATTGATGGAGGGGTGGGGCCACCACCATCGCCCGGCAGTTTTCGTTGCCAAAATAGACACTCAGGAAGGTGCCCTGCAGGGCCGAGCAAACCAAAGATCAAAAATCGCTTCATGCTGCAAAGTCTAGTTTAGCGACATGATCGCCGCCTAGATCGATTCACCCTTAACAGGCGCTGTATTCGATCCTCCGACTTCGGCCCTTCAACGGACAGGCCTTCGCGCCGGGACAAGCCCGGCCATGACGGAATATCAAAACGCCTTCGCGATCGCGGCCCTGGCATCGCTCTGGATTTTGCCCAGATGATCCTTGTCGCGAAAACTCTCGGCGTAGATCTTGTAGACGTCTTCGGTGCCCGACGGCCGTGCCGCGAACCAGCCCTGATCGGTCTCGACCTTGATGCCGCCGAACGGCTGATCGTTGCCGGGCGCCTTGGTCCGGATCGCCGTCACCGGATCGCCAGCCATTTCCGTCAGGCCGAGTTGTTCCGGCCCGAGCGCCTTGAGCGCGTTCTTCTGCTTCGGCGTCGCCGGCACGTCGATCCGCGCGTAGACGGGCGTGCCGAGTTCGGCGGTCAGTCCCGCAAACAGCTCGCTGGGATTGCGGCCGGTCTTGGCGAGGATTTCGGCCGCCAGCAGCCCCATCACGACGCCGTCCTTGTCGGTGGTCCAGACCGATCCGTCCCGCTTGAGGAACGAGGCGCCGGCGCTTTCCTCGCCGGCAAAGCCGAATGCGCCGCTGCCGAGGCCCTCGACGAACCATTTGAATCCAACCGGAGTCTCGACCAGCTTGCGGTTCAGCTTTTTCGCAACGCGATCGATGATCGAACTGGAAACGATGGTCTTGCCGATCGCGGCATCCCTGCCCCATTGCGGCCGGTGCTCGAACAGATAGGCGATCGCAGCGGCGAGGAAATGATTCGGGTTCATGAGGCCGCCGGTGCGGGTGACGATGCCGTGGCGATCGGCGTCGGTATCGTTGGCGAAGGCAACGTCAAACCTGTCGCGCATCTGGATCAGGCTCGCCATCGCGTAAGGCGAGGAGCAATCCATCCGGATCTTGCCGTCCCAGTCCGCGGTCATGAAGCGGAAGGTGGGATCGACGACATCGTTCACAACAGTGGCGTTGATGCCGTAATGCTCGATGAGCGGCTGCCAATAGTGCACGGCGGCGCCGCCGAGCGGATCGATGCCGATTTTCACGCCGGATGATTTGATCAGCGCCATGTCCACGGCGTTGCCGAGATCGGCGACATAGGGGCGGATATAATCATACAGATGCGTCGTCGGCGCCTTGCGGGCGCGCTCATACGGCATCCGCGCCACACCCTTCATGTCCGCCGCCATAAAGGCGTTCGCGGCTTTTTCCACCCTGGCCGTGACATCGGTATCGGCCGGCCCGCCATGGGGCGGGTTGTATTTGTAGCCGCCGTCCTCGGGTGGATTATGCGACGGCGTGATGACGACGCCATCGGCAAGGCCGCTCGTCCTGCCCTTGTTGTAGCTCAGGATCGCGTGCGAGATGACCGGCGTCGGCGTGTAGCCGCCGCGATCGTCGATCATGATATCGACGCCGTTGGCGGCAAACACTTCCACCGCGCTCACCAGCGCCGATTCCGCCAGCGCGTGGGTGTCGATGCCGATGAACAGCGGGCCGGTCAGCCCGGTTTCGCGGCGGTAGTCGCAGATCGCCTGCGTCGTCGCCAGAATGTGGTTTTCGTTGAAGGAGTTTTTCAGCGACGTGCCGCGATGACCCGAGGTGCCGAAAGCGACGCGCTGCGCGGGATCGGCCGGATCGGGCTTTCCGGCGAAATAGGCCGTCATCAGGCGCGGAACATTGACGAGATCAGCGGAACCGACCGGTTTACCCGCGGCAGGATTGGTTGCAGTCACATGGCCTCTCAGGAAGGAGTGGTTTCCTGAGAACATACGCGAAAGGACGGCGGCGACAAAGGCGCTTTCGGCCGCTCACCATGCCGGAAATGCAAGCAGGAACCGCCATGACGATGCCTTGATCGTCACAGCCGCGGAATATTCGCTGTCTTGATCACGTCGGCCCATTTTACGATTTGCGACTGGATCAGCGCGCGCATCTCCTCCGGCGTACTGCCCTGCACGTCGCCGCCGATCGCGGTCTCCAGCGCCGCCCTGGTTTCGGGATCGGCGAGGGTTTCCAGAACAGCCTTGTTGAGGCGCTTGATGATCGCCGGTGGCGTGCCCTTCGGCGCCAGCAGGCCCGCCCAAGTGCGCACATCGAATCCCCTGACGCCGGATTCATCGGCCGTCGGAACGTTTGGCAAGAGTTTGCTGCGCGCAGGTGACGTCACGGCCAGCCCGCGAATGGCCCCGCTCTCGATCTGTGGCGCCAGCAGCACCGGCGTTCCCACGATCATTGGAATCTCGCCGCCGAGCAGCGCGGTGACGGTGAGCGAATCGCCGCGATAGGGAACGTGCACCATCTTGATGCCGGCCGTGGTTTCCAGAAGTGCGCCGGCCAGATGGTGGGTGCTGCCAAATCCAACCGAAGCGTAATTGAGCTCGCCGGGCTTTGCTCTCGCGAGCGCGATCAATTCGCCAAGTGATTTGGCCTCGTAATCGGCGCGAACCGCGATCACGAGCGCGTAGTAGACGGCGGTCGAGATCATCTCAAAGCTGTCGACGGAATCGTAAGGCAGCGACTTGTAGAGTGCCGGGGATATGGCGTGGGCGCCAGTGACGAGCCCGATCGTGTAGCCGTCGGGCTCGGCCTTGGCGATCTGGGCCGCGGCGAGATTGCCGCCCGAGCCAGGCTTGGCCTCGATCACGATCGGCTGGCCCAGCCGCTTCGCGAGCCCGTTCGCCAGGATGCGCGACAGGGTGTCGGCTGCGCCGCCGGCGGCGAAACCGTGGAGCAACCGGATCGGCCGGGTCGGATAATCCTGGGCGCTGGCAGCGCTAATCGATCCCGCGATCGTGGCGATGAACAGCATCGCGAACAGTCGCCCGAACGAATAGCGACGAACTGAACTGCGCGCTGATCCCGCCATTTTCGTCTCTCCCCATATCGATCATTGTGTTCGTGTTAGCCGTGGAAGTTCCGCGCACTTACTTCCCGCCGCGCATCTTCGGCGAGAACTCCGCCGCATCAGGCGAAGGACCCACGCCCCAGATGTCGCGCGGCAATCCGATCCAGGTCTTCGGACGCTGCGGCCGGTCGCGATGCCAGGGACGCGGCTCGAAATAGCCGAGCTCCTCGTCGGCCATGCGGTCCATGTCGTAGAACAGCTCGATGAGATAGCCATCGGGATCGCGATGATAGGTCGCGATGTTGTGCCCGGGGCCGTGGCGCACCGGTCCCCATAGCAGCGGGATCTTTCGTCGTCCGAGCAGGTCGCAGGCCTGCTGCATGTGGGAAGCATCGCGCAGTTCGAACGCCATGTGATGCAGCCGCGCGTCAGTGCCGCGCGCGAAATTGACGGCGTGATGCTCGAACCCGCAGCGCATGAAGACGAAGTTTTCCTCGATCCGGTCTGAATCGCGGAAACCCAAAACGTCGGAATAAAATCTTGCGGTCCGGTCCGGATCGGGCGCGTACATCGCCATGTGGCCGAGCTTGC
This sequence comes from Bradyrhizobium sp. AUGA SZCCT0182, assembly GCF_018130185.1. NCBI lineage: Bacteria > Pseudomonadati > Pseudomonadota > Alphaproteobacteria > Hyphomicrobiales > Nitrobacteraceae > Bradyrhizobium > Bradyrhizobium sp. AUGA SZCCT0182. The sequence continues at coordinate 78,829 of NZ_JAFCLY010000010.1, forward strand.
TGACGACGATGCCCCGCACCTGTTCGCTCGGCGGGGTGAATTGCCACTGCGTGAACAGCTCGATCTGCCGGCCGTCGACATCTGAGAAAACCAGCGTCCGCGGTATTCCCGGCGCGGAATCGGAGCGGATCTCGGATTTGATGCCGAGATCATTGAGCTCTTTGCCGACGTCCGCCAGCTCGACATCGGGGCCGATCTCGAAGGCCATGGCCTTGCAGGAGGAAGCCGTATCCTGCTCCAGAACCAGCGTGAGTTCGCCGGACTCCGAGGCGAACAGCGCGCGACCGGCCTGCCTTTCGACAATGCCGAGACCGATGATCGCTTGATAATATTCGATCTGCTGTTCGATATCGGCAGTCGCGAACGTCGCGTGCCTGATGCGCTTGACTTTTATCATCGCACTCTTCCCCGTCAGTCCCGCGTCATGATGATCTTGCCGAGCGCCTGGCCGGAATCCAGCAGCTCATGGGCCCGGCGCACCTCGGACAGCATGAAGCGGGCAAAGATCGCCGGCTTGATGGTTCCGTCAGCCAGATGGCCGATCATGCGCTTCATGATGGCGCGCCGGCCTTCGCGGTCGTGGTCGTAGATGTGGAACGAGAAACAGCGGATCGCGGGGCAGACATCGAGATGCTTGCGCATCTCCTCCATCATGTTCTGCGTCGGCAGACCGTCGAACGCGTTGTAGGAAACCACCGTTCCCCACTTGGCCAGCGCGCGCAGATGGGTGAAGAAATCAGGACCGCCGACGTGATCGAGCACGAGATCGACGCCACGTCCGCCGGTCAGTTCACGCACGCGCGCGACGACGTCTTCGCCGCGATAGTAGATGATGCCGTCGGCGCCCATCGCGCTGGCGAAGACCGCCTTCTCCTCCGAGCTGACGGTGCCGATCACGGTCATGCCTGCAAGCTTTGCAAGTTGCACCAGCGACGAGCCGACGCCGCCGGCCGCGCCGATGACGAGCACCGATTTCGGCAGACGCGCCGATCCGCATTCATTCAGCAGCGCCCACGCCACCTGGTAATTGGCAAGGCAAACCGCGGCCTCAAGATCAACCTGCTCGGGCAGCAGATGAACGGCATCCGCCGGGGCTGCGACCATCTCGGCGTAGCAGCCACCGCGCTGCGCCAGATCGCGGGCGCTCAGCAGCACCTTTTGTCCGACCTTGATGTCACGCACTCCGCTGCCGACGGCCTCGATCCGGCCCGCCACGTCGTTGCCGGGGTTGGCCGGCAGCGGCGGCATCCATTTGTAGACGCCGCTGCGGATCAGCTTGTCGGGTTGCCCGACCCCGAAGGTTTCAGCCCGGATCAGCACGTCGGTTTCGCCGGGCTCCGGCATCGGGACGTCCTGATATTGCAGGGCGTCCGGCCCTCCCGGGCGATGTACCAAGACAGCCTTCATGCGCGCTCCCACCCATCCTCAATCCATATTTTCGAAAATACTATCGCTTACGAAAATTATTGCAACAGCATTCTCGCCTCGATAGACTCAAAGGCGATCGGAGAGCGATTCCATGAACGTAACGGCCTTCAAGCGCCGAAAGGAATTCGGCAAGACGCTCGCGTCCGATATCGCGCATCGGATGCGCAACGAGATCGTGACCTGCCGGCTCAAGCCCGGCGAGGTGCTCAAATTCGACACGCTGCGGCTGGCCTATGGCGCGAGCTTCACGACGCTGCGCGAGGCGCTGACCTGTCTTGCCGCCGAGGGGCTGGTGGTGGCCGAGGAGCAGCGCGGCTTCAAGGTGGCGCCGATCAGCCTTTCGGATCTGATCGACCTGACGCGCGCGCGCATTCTGATTGAGGTCGATTTGATCCGCCGCTCGATCGAAAATGGCGATGATGACTGGGAAATCGCGGTTATTTCGTCGATCCACCGGCTTGGAATCATCGAGGGGCGCGAGGTCGAGGACTACGCCGACAATCCGGAATGGAAGCTGGCGCACCGGGAGTTTCACGAATCCCTGGTGGCAGCATGCGGCTCGCCGACCCTGCTTGGCATTCGGCAATCACTGTTCGAACGCGCCGAGCGCTATCGCAATATCTCGGCAAGGTTCCGGCCACGTCCGCGCGACAAGGCGGGCGAGCACCGTGCGCTGATGAAGGCCGCCGTCGGCCGCGATGCCGACCGCGCCTGCGAGCTGATCGCAAAACACATCCAGAGCACCACCGACAACGTCATCAAATACGCTTCGGAATTGTTCAGCCGGAATTGAACCCGATCGGGCCTTGGCGACCGTGCGGAAATGCGCGCTCCCGAGCCGAAAATGAATTCCGCTTGTTTAATTTTCGAAAATAGTGTCTTTTACGGAAATCTTAAATCAGGGTCCGAGGATCGCGTTCATGAAGCTCATCTCCTTCCTGCGGCAGCAGACCGAAACCTGGGGCGCCGTGCGCGGCGACGAGGTCATCGACCTCGGCAAGGTGCTCGGCGGGACGCTGGCGGATTTCGTCGGCAGCGCGAAATTCGCCGAGCGGGAGCAGATCGCCGCCGCCCACAAGGCGGACCTGAAACTGAGCGAGATCAGTTTTCTGCCTGTGATCCCGCGGCCCGAAAAGATCGTCTGCGCCGTGCGCAACTACCTCGATCACCACAACGAGGCGGTCGCATTCGGCATGAAGCGCGAGATCACCGAATTTCCGCCGATCTTCCTGCGGGTCTGGCGTTCGCAGGTCGCGCACAACGCGCCGGTGGTTCGGCCAAAAGTGTCCGACAATCTGGACTGGGAGGGCGAACTCGCCGTCGTGATCGGCAAGGGCGGCCGCCACATCAGCCAGGCCGACGCCTTGAATCATGTCGCCGGCTATTCGATCTACAACGACGTCAGCGTCCGCGACTGGCAGCGGCATGCGCAGCAGATCGCATCCGGCAAGAATTTCGTCGGCACCGGCCCGTTCGGTCCATGGCTGGTGACGCCTGACGAGATCGCCGATCCCACCAATCTGAAGCTTGAGACCCGCGTCAATGGCGAGACGGTGCAGTCGAGCAATACGTCGATGCTGATTTTCTCGATCCCGCGGCTGATCGAATATTCCTCGACCATTTTCGACCTCGTGCCGGGCGACGTCATCGCCACCGGCACGCCGGCCGGCGTCGGTTTCACGCGCAAGCCGCCGATCTTCCTCAAGCCCGGCGACGTCGTCGAGGTCGAGATCGAACAGATCGGTGTGCTGCGCAATCCCGTCGTGGACGAGCAAAAGTAGCGCAAATGCCCGCAGCCCATGACGTCCGCAAGACTTCGTTCAGCGTCGAGACGATCTGGCACGAGCGTGGTCCCCGCCGCGAACAGCCGCTGCTCGTCGGCACAGCGATCGCGGTGATCCGCAATCCCTTTGCCGGGCGCTATGAACCGGACCTGATGCCGTTTCAGGCCGGTTTGCGCGACCTCGGCCGCGAGCTTGCAACGGGGCTGATCGCACAGCTCGGTGGCGCCGCCGGCATCGAAGCCTACGGCAAAGGCATCGTCGTCGGCGAAGACGGCGAACTCGAGCATGGCGCCGTGTGGCACGAGGCCGGCGGCCAGGGCATGCGCGAGGTGCTTGGCCAGCCCAAGGCCATCGTTCCCGCGGCAAAGACGATCGGCGGCCCGGGCACACGCCTGATGGTGCCGCTCGGCCACGTCCACGCCGCCTATGTGCGCAGCCATTTCGGCACCGCCGAGATGACGATGTGGGACGCGCCACGCCGCGACGAAATCGCGTTCGGTCTCGTCATGGCAACCGGCGGCCGGCCGCACGCCCGCATCGGCGGATTGTCGGCCGATGCGATTTCAGTCCACGACGGCCAGCGCTGACTTCACATGCTGTCCGGCTGTTCGCTCAGCCGCCCTGCAGACCTGTTTCCTTGATCAGCGGACCCCATTTGAGCCGCTCCCGCTTTTCGAACTGGGTCAGCTCGGCGGGCGTTCCGCCGCCGGGATCAAATCCGAGTTCCAGCAGGCGCTTCTTCGTTTCCGGCTCGGCAAGTGCCTTCGCCAGCTCCTTGTTCAGGAGATCGACGATCGGCTGCGGCGTGTCGCGCGGCGCGTAGAACGCGTTCCAGGCGGTCACCTCGAAATCGGCCACGCCCTGCTCGGCGATGGATTTTACACCCGGCATCAGCTCGGTCGATTTCAGCGAGCTGATCCCGAGCGCCTTCAGCTTGCCGCCGGCGACATGGCCGCGCAGTGCCGTCACCGTGTCGATGATCAGCGGCACCTGGCCGCCGAGGACGTCGGTTGTAGCCGTCGCCGATCCCTTGTAGGGCACGGAAAACAACGACGCACCGCTCCGCCCTTTGAGGAACTCGAAGACGATGCGGGCCGTCGTGCTCGGCAGCGCGATGTCGACCTTGTCGGGCGTCGCCTTGGCCGCGGCAACCAGGTCGGCCAGCGAATTTCCTGAAAACGACGGATTGGCCGCGAGCACCATGGGCAGCTTGCCCACCAGGATGATCGGCGCAAAATCCTTGGCCGGATCGAATCCCGGCGATGCGTACATGAACTCGTTCATGCTCTGGGTGGCATTGGTGCCCATCATCAGCGTGTATCCGTCAGCGTCCGAACGCGCGGCCTGCTCGGCGCCGATGTTGCCGCCGGCGCCGGGCTTGTTCTCGACATAGAACCGCTGGCCCATCGTCCGCGACAATTGCTCGGCGAAGTATCGCGCCACCACGTCGGTGCCCTGGCCTGCCTGGTACGGCACGATGATCCGCACCGGCCTCGACGGATAGGTCTGCGCAACCGCCGCGCAACTCCATAGCAAAGCCAGCAATCCTGCGGCCCATTTTGCAAATCTCGGCATGACGGTTTCCTCTCCTGATGATTTTATTTTTTGTTGTCGGTCTTCTTATCGTTGGGTGAGACGATGCCGGTCTCGATCAAACCGGCGATGGCCGTTTGATCGAAGCCGGCCTCGCCCAGGATTTCGCGGACATGTTCACCGAAGCGCGGTGGCCGCCGTCCCGCGCCGCCGGGCGTCTGCGCAAGTTTTATGGGAATGCCGGGCGCGCGGTGGCCTTCGCTTTCGATCAGCATGTCGCGGTGCGCCACATGCGGCTGCGCGAACGCCTGCGCCACATTGTTCACGGGCCCTGCCGGCACGCCCGCGCGCATCAAATCGCGGCAGAGATCGTCGGACTTGAAGCCGGCCAGCGTGCGCTCGAGTTCGGCGCGAAGGGATCCGACGTGCTTGAGCCGGTCGGCGTTGGTCCGGAAACGCGGATCGTCGAGAAGGTCTTCGCGCGCCACCTTCTGGCAGAAACGGCGGAACTGGCCGTCGTTGAGGATCCCAAGGAAAATCTCGCCGTCGCTGGCGGCGAATTTGTCGTAAGGCGCGATATTGGGATGGGCGCTGCCGAGCCGGCCGGGGACGACGTCCGAGCAGAGCCAGTTGGCTGCGTGCGGAACCAGCAGATTGAGCGCGGTGTCGAACAGCGTTACCTCGACGCGCTGGCCCATTCCGGTGCGCTCGCGCGCCGCCAGCGCCAACAGCACGCCGGTGAGCGCATTGTATCCGGTGACGTAATCGACAATGGGAACGCCGACGCGGGTGGCGCCGGATTGCTGTGTGCCGTTGATGCTCATCAGCCCGCACATCGCCTGCAGTACGGCGTCGTAACCGGGCAGCCCGCCGAGCGGCCCATCGGCCCCGAAGCCGGAGATGGCGCAGTACACCAGCCGCGGAAAGCGCGTGGACAAAACATCAAAGCCGATACCCCAGCGCTCCATGGTGCCGGGCAGGAAATTCTCCACCAGCACGTCCGCATCTCTGAGCAGGGCTTCGAGCACGGCGCGCCCTTCCTCGCGCGAAAGGTCGAGCGCCATGCCGCGCTTGCCGCGGTTGACGGCGCTGAAATACGCCGCCTGCCCGGCCGCATCGAACGGCGGCCCGAGACCACGGGTCTCGTCACCCGCCGGCGGCTCGATCTTGACGACGTCGGCGCCATGATCGGCCAGCATCTGCGTGCACAATGGCCCGGCGAGCACGCGCGACAGATCGACGACCTTGAGGCCGGTCATCGCTCCGCGCGTGAGCTCGTTTGCGGGCATGGTCAATGGACCGTTCGGTTGTCAGGACGCGTGATCAGGTGCGGCTTGGCAGTTCCACGATGCCGGTTCCGAGGACCGATACTTCATTGTCCTGGTTGTGGGCTTCCTGCTCGATCTCGACGAGGTGACGTCCGCCCTCGACGAATTTGCGCTTCACCTTGCCCCTGATGAACAGCAAATCGCCTTCGGGATTGTGCCGTCGGATCTTGCAGGTCGCACGGCGCAGGAAGCCGTCGTCGCCCATCCAGTTGGTGAGGTGATGGGTCAGCCAGGAGCAGCGTTCCGGACCATAGTCGTAGGCGCCGGGCGCACCGACCTCGAGCGCGAACTCCTCTTCCCAATGCACGCGCTCGGGACAGTCAGGAATATTGAAGCGGTTGGGAATACCGAGACCGCGGTGGGCGTCCTGCAGTTTCCAGGCGAGCTTGTTGGCGCGGATGTAAAGGCCGCCCCAACCCTGCGCATAGGCGATGAAGCCGGTGACCGTCATCGGTCCCTTGAACATCACGGGCAGCGCCTCACCCTCGGTGACGTCCTGCCAGTAGCGCTTGCGCGAACCCTGAATCCGCTCCTCGGCATAGAGCTTGTAGGCCTCGGCCAGTTCCTGCTCGCTGTAACGGCGCGGCGCGCGGGCCTTGACCTCCTTGTACTTGGTGCCCTGCTCGCGCGCGTGGTCGCGCTCGGTGCGGAAGCACCAGCTATCCGCCTCGGCGACGAGGTCGCCCTGCTGGTTGAAGAAATCGACATGATAGGTCTGCTGGATTGCGCGGCCGGCAAAGCGCGTCTGGTGCTCGACGAGGTCCTTCAGCTTGGCCTCGGTCGAAATCACGTCGTTGCGACGGACAGGCTTGTGCCAGGTCCAGTCGGCGCCCGACCACATCGCGTGGACACCGGGCAAACCGCCGACATAACCTGACACGATGCGGCTGGTCGAGAACAGGAAGCTCGGCAGCGCGATGATGCCGCCATGGTTGGTCTTGGCGGCGTAATCAGGGTCGCACCACAGCGGATTGTCATCGCCGATGCCATGCGCGTAGTGACGGATGTTGTCGCGCGTCGCCTCGTAGCACCATGGCTCGGCGGTGACGCCGATCGAGACGCCGATGCGCTTGCGCAGATCGTCGAGGCCGTCCTCGGTGATCTTCGGAAATCTGGTTTCAACGGTATCGAGCATGTGACGTTCCTTCCTTCAGGCTCTTGCCTCTATCTGGCTTCTGATTTCGTGATGGCCTGCTCGCGGTCGCGCAGCACCTTGCGGTTGACCTTGCCGGCCGGTGTCTTGGGCAGTTCGGTGACGAAACTGACGACGCGCGGATATTCGTGATGGCTGAGGCGCTGGCGCACGACGTCCTGGATCTCGTGCTGGAACGCCTCATCGCCAGCCCGGTCGGTGACGACGAAGGCTTTCACGACTTGCCCGCGCAGCGGATCGGCGACGCCGATCGCGGCCGCCTCACGCACTTGCGGATGCTTGAGGATCGCATCCTCGATTTCGACGGCGCTCATGGTCCAGCCGGCGGAGATGATCACATCGTCGGCGCGGCCGCCGTGATAGAAGTAACCGTCCTCGTCGATGCGGCCGAGATCCTTGGTCGCGATCCACTGTCCGTGGCGCCAGACCTTCAGTTCGCCGGCGACGCCGGGCGGGCATTGCCGGCCCTCGGCATCGTGGACCTCGACGCGCCCGCCGGGAATCGGTTTACCCAATGAACCGGGCTTGACGACGAAATCGCCGGCGCCGGGATAGCTCACCAGGATCACGCCGATCTCGGTGGTGCCGTACATGCTGCAGGCCGGCCGGCCAAAAATGTCCTCGACGAACGAAGCGGTCTCGCTGTCGATCGGCTCGCCGGTGAAGGACAGTTTCTCGATGGCGTAGCGATAATTCGGCGCCGCGCCGGAATTCCGCATCATGCGATAATGCGTGGCGGCCGCCGAGATGTTGGTGAACTGGTGCTGCTGCAGCGCCGCCAGCAGCCGCTCCGGATTGAACTTGCCGGCATAGGCGCCAATGGTGATGCCGAGCGCCAGCGGCGCCAGCGTGCCGTGCCAGAGACCATGGCCCCATGCCGGCGACGACGGGCAGATGAAACGATCGCCAGGACGAAGGCCGGTGCCGTACAGCGCCGCCACCATCAGCGTCACGATCGCACGATGGGTGTGCTTGACCGCCTCGGGAAGCTCGCGCGTCGTCCCCGACGTATATTGGAACAGCGCCAGCGCGTCGGCCGCCGTGTTGGGCGTAAAGTGCGGTGAGAAGCGCTCAAGTCCTTTCAGGAACGCATCGTCGGCGACCACGATTTTCGCTTCCATGCCGTCCAGGCTTGGCGCCTTTTCGGCGTTCGTCACAATCAGTTGCGGCGTGCAATCGTTGACGCGCAGCTTGACGCCATCGGGTCCGAACAGCGTGAACAAGGGCACGGCGACGGCGCCCGCCTTCATCGTGCCGAACACCGCCACATAGAACGCCCGCGACGGCTCCAGCATGATCGCCACGCGATCGCCGGGCTTGACGCCCTCGTCTTCCAGATAATGGGCGAAGCGAGACGAGGCTTCCGAGATCTCGCGAAAGCACAACAGTTCATCCGGCCCGTCGGCGTGAACGACAATGACAGCCGGATTGGAGCGCCCGGCATGCCGGTCGATGCATTCATGGGCGATGTTCAGGCGTTCGCGATTGCCCGCGAATAGTTCCCAGAGTCTGGCGGACGAAAATTCCGCCTGCGCATCCGCGTAGCTCGTGAAGTAGGTCAGCTTGGTCATGGCGGCAAAATACCGAAGTCGAACTAATTGTCAAATAGCGTTTATGATTGTATATATACAATCAATCTCGCCTCGTTGTTGCGCCGCAATCATTGTTGTACAGAGACAATCATGCCGAATCCCAAATCGCCGCGGGTCCGCGCGGTACCTGCCGTCACCCGCGCCATCGCCATTCTGCGGCTGCTAAGCCGCAGCCGTTCGCCGCAAAGCCTCAAGGCGATTGCGGAGAGTCTCGAACTGGTGCCCAGCACCGCGCTGCACATCGCGCGCGCGCTCGTTGCCGAAGACCTGCTGCAGGTCGATCCCTTGACCAAGCGCTACAGGCTCGGTGTCGGCATGCTGCCGCTGGCGCGCGCCGTGCTCGAGAACAGCGACTTTCCGAACCTGGTGCGGCCGAAGCTGGATGATCTCTCACACCGCTACGGCGTCATGGCGATCGGCGTCGAAGTGCCCGACCTCGACAACATGATCGTGATCGCCCTTGCCCGCAGCCAGGCGCCGGTGCGCCTGCATGTCGATGTCGGAAGCCGGTTTCCCGCGCTGATCAGCGCCACGGGGCGATGCGTCGCCGCGTTTTGCGGGCAACCGCAGAAGGAGATCGAGAAGCGATTTCGCCTGCTGCGCTGGCACAATGCGCCGAGCTACGATTCCTGGCGCAAGGAAGTCGAACAGGTGCGCCGCCAGGGTTTCAGCATCGATCGCGGCAATTACATCGACGGCGTCACCATCGTGGCGGTGCCGGTTCTGAACAGCCAGGGCACGATCTCGCACACGATCGCCGCCGTCGGCCTCGGCAGCCAGCTCGATCGTGCACGCTCGCTGGCGCTGGCGAACGACATGGGCATCGCCGCGCGCGAGGTCGCCGCACAGCTGCCGCCGCAGTTTTAGCGACAGTTTACGGAATCATCTGCAGGCGCCCAGATCTGCTGCCTGCGCTCAAGTCCGCGCAGGGCAAACGTGCCGACCAGCTGCAGCGGACGCGCACAACGTTCTGCGAACGTATCGGAGACCAGCACAGGGCGGCCTGCGTCGTCGCACAGTTCCTCGATCCGGCTGGCTTCGTTCACCGCGCGGCCGATCACCGTGAAGTCGAGCCGCCGGCTGGTCCCGACATTGCCGTAGACGACCTGACCGAAATGCAAGGCCAGATGGACCTCCAATTGCGGCAGTCCCGCCTGGCGACGTCGCTCATTCAAGGCACGGTTGGATGCCAGCGCCCAGTCCGCGGCATCCAGCGCAACGCCACAGGTCGCGCACGGCTGATTCTTCGGATCCGACACCGGAAAGATCGCCAGGAAGCCGTCTCCCATGAATTTCAGGATTTCGCCGCCGCAGCGCGTGACGGGCTCGCCAATGGCATCGAAGTGCTCGTCCAGCCAACCGACGACCTTCACAGGATCGTCCTGGTCCGTGAGGGTCGTGAAGCCACGGAAATCGGCCAGCAGGATCGCGGCGGCAACCGTCTTGCCTTCACCGCGGCGAATATTGCCTTCGAGCACCCGCGTGCTCGTCTCCGAGCCGAGATAGGTCGCGAGCGCTTCCTGCAATGTCCGCGAGAGGCTGAGTTTGCAGATGGCAAGCCCGAGCGCGGGAAGCACTTCGTCCAGCACAGCCATGTCGTCGTCGCTGAAACCGGACGGCGCGTCGGTCGCGAACGAAATGGCGACGCCTTTCAGCGCGGTTCCCGGCGCGAACCAGATCAGATGCAGGACATAATCGGTGCCGCCTTCCGCGCGCAGGTCGATGAGTTCGGGAACAGCGCTTGCGGCATTCAGATCATCCCCAAGACGCCATCGGGCGAAGGTCCGGCCGTCGGCCAGCAACGCGTGGAGCGGACTACGTTCGAACGCGTCGAAATCCTCGGCGCCATAGCTTGCGGAGGCCAGCGATGCGCCGCGGTCGCTGTGCCAGTCGAAGCTGAACCCGCGCACGGACGGATCGAGCGCGTTGGTCACCACGCTCATGCGCCAGAGCGGCAGCGCCTGATCGCGCAAGGCCTTGCAGAAACCATCGAGCAAAGCGACGCCGTCATCAAGTACCGTCGCTTGTTCGGTGATCCAGCGAACGATTTGCCGGGTGCACGGCTTCTTGCGGCTATGACTTCCAACGATCATCTGAGGATCTGTGAACCGTCGGGACTGCGTGGCGAATGAAGGAAGCCCGCCGATACGATGTGTCATCATTGCAATTGCGCCATCAGTGCTTCGGCGCCCTTGTCGATCCCGGCCTCTGCCGCCGTCAGCCGTCCCACGCTGGCCTTGACGTCATACGGGCTCGGATATTGCTTGGTGACGAAGGCGCTGAGCAGCCGTGACGTTCCCGCGTCGAAGATTTCGACGGCATAGACGACCGAGCCTGTCAGCGATCCCTCCCCGTCACGCGCGGTCTGCACGCCGTTATAGACCAGGCCGGCAACATCGAACCGCGACAGCGTGCCGAGCACCGGCGTGTTGGCGACGGCCCCCGTCAGCGTCAACCGCACGCGCAACGTGTTTGGCGCACGCTGACTTGTAAGCGTGAAGCGGCCGCCCAGCTCTTTCGCGAACCGCGTCCGCATATAGTTCGCGAGCGTGGTCTTGTCGGTTCCGGACAGCTCGCCGAATTGCTGGTCCGGACCCCGGTAGATCACGACCGGATCGAGAATCACCTTGTTGTAGGGGCGCCAGTCCACGTCGGTCGAGTAGCGATACGGAATTCGCCCGGACGGATCGGATGGATTTGGCGCAAGATAGGACGATGAAGCCATTTCCGAATAAGGGATCGGTGTCACGCTGGCGCATCCGCTCAAGGCAGCAGCAAGGGCCAGGGCCGCCAGACGGCGGTCCGCTCGCGAGAGGGCAGACATTTCAAACTCCAGTTTGGATATGTTGGGTAAGCGTCAGCGAAGCAGATCGAAACGGCGCGAATTGAATCGCCGGTTCTATTTTGCGGCTCTTGCCATTGTCGGTGGATTCGCCTGCGCCCACTCCCTGTCCGCCCTGGGTCCGGTGGGATCGCCGGTCATACCGACCAACTGGCCGGGCAAGGCATTCGTGGTCTGGGTCCAGGTCTGGGTGGCGCACAGAATCGACAGCATGCAGCCGGTGACGTTGAGGTCCCTGGCGCCGCGCGATAGCGAGATTTCGTAGCTCTTGCCGTTCTCGGCATTGTATATCTGACCGTTGAAACGTCCTTCAACGACGGGCTTCAGACCCAGGATCAGCTGGTGACCGAGAAGCGGCCGCGACCGCTTCGCGGGGTCCGGATTGTTCTGATCCTTCAGCGGCTGCCCGTTCGCGTCCACCGGCTCCTTCATCCAGACGATAAAGCCGCAAACCTGTTCCAGCCTGGCACCGCAGCGCTCGATGCGAACGCGCGCGCGGCCATCTTGCGTAAGCCAGGTGCCGCTTGGATCGGCCGCTCCGGCGGCGTTGCCGGGCCCCGCGATCAGTATCTGAAATAGTGCGAGCGCGGTGCGCAGTATCGTCCGGGAAATCAACGTCAGCAGCTTCATTTCCAGTTCCTTTCGGGGCGCGGGCGCAGGTTTCCGCTCGCCCCGAACGGCTGCCGCCGCCCGAAACGTCCTGCGCAATTAATCAAACGATACCGTACTATTATACACTTCCGTAGCCGGACGCAAGCCGGTATGAGAAGTATCTGACGATGCGACCGCGCAGCCGGACAGGCCGCGCGGGCAAATGCCCCGGAGAGAACCAGCTAGATGAATGTCACCAAGGCAAAGCCGGCCAAGACCGTGCGACGACACAGCGGACGGCCGACCAAGGAGCAGGCCGGACAGATCACCGGGCACCTTGTCGACGTGGCGACACGGCTGTTTTTGGAATCGAGTTTTGAGGCGGTCAGCATCGATCTCATCGCGGCGACGGCGCGGGTCTCGAAGCAGACCTTCTACGCCCGCTTCGCTTCCAAGGAAGAGCTGTTTGCGGCTGTCATCCACAAAGGGGTGAACGATCTCCTGGCGCCCGAAGTCACTGAATCCAACCGCGACGCGCCGATCGAAGCAACCCTGGTCCGGATCGGCATCGAGCTTTCAAAGCGTGCGCTGGCGCCGGCGGCGATCGCGCTGGACCGGCTCATCACCTCAGAAGCGCATCAGTTTCCGGAGTTGGCCCTCGCCTGCCACGAGAACGCCAATCACGCGCGGGAGCTGATTGCCGACATTTTCTCCAACGCCATGCGCGACGGCCAGATCCGATCAACGACGGATGCGCGTTTCGCCGCCGAGCAATTCCTCTACGCGGTGGTCGATGGCCCCGCCCGCACCGCGATCCTCAGCGGCAAGACCGTCAGGTCGGAAAAGGACCTGCGTGAGCGCGTCACGGCCGCGGTCCAATTGTTTCTGGATGGATGTCGCGACTAGAGCCTGTTCCGTTCCGATTGGATCGGAACGGGGCTCTAGATTCTTTATTTGACGCGTTTTCTTGACGCGAACCGGTGTCCACTTCGCTGGAAAATGCTCTAGACGGCGCGGCCGTAACTCAGCGGCGCCAGACCTGATCCTCGCTCCAGCCGAGCTCCGCGAACTCGCCTGCGCGCAGCGGCGCCTCTTCCGCGGCAAAGAACTCGTCGAGCTGCGGCGGACGGACACCGGTTGCGCTCAACATCGCATGCGCCTGGCCGCGATGATGGATCTGGTGCTGGAACAGATGCAGCAGCAGCCGGTCCATTCGCTCATGCTGAATGCGACTGCCGCGGTGAACGTTGACGATGCGATCGAGATCTTCAGCGCCGAGGCGCTCGACGAAGGTGATCAACCGGCGGTCCATCTCGCCTTGCGCGTCGCGGAGAATGCTGACGGTTTCGCACGGCTCCTCGTTGGCCCAGGCCGCCGGCCCAAGAGTGCCACCTTCCAGAGCATCGATGTAAAAGCGGTCGATGATCAGGATGTGATTGAGGGTGGCGCGCAGGCTCGGAAAGAAGCCGGTGCGCGGCGCGGTGAAATCCGCCTGCGAGAGCGCTGCACAGGCGGTCAGCAGGCGATGATTGGCCCAGCCATTGTTGTAGGCCATGGTACGAAAAGGAAGCACGGCATCCATCGCATCTGCTCCCGCCTGATGGCTCAGACCTTGACGAGGCGCACGCGCGTGCCCCAGGGGTCGGCGGCCTCGAGGCCACCGGCAACAGATGCGACCTGGACGCCGGCCTGACGCAGGCGTTCTTCCTTTGCCGTGAACAGATCCGCCTTCTCGATCTCCAGCGAAAACCAGGCGAGGCCGGTGGCCGCGTCGTCACGGCGGCCGGCGCCGGCACTTTGCCAGACGTTGAGACCGAGATGGTGATGGTAGCGCCCCGAGGACAGGAACGCGGCGCCGCTGCGCGCCCGCGTCGGATCGAAGCCGAGCGTGCCGCGGTAGAAGCCGTCGGCCTTGGCGAGATCGCCGACGCGCAGATGCATGTGGCCGATGCGCAAGCCGTCCGGCGCCTTTGCATAATCGCTGACGTTGGTATTGGTGAGCGAGACGAGGTTGTCGATATCGAGCTGGTCGGTTCCCATCGTCACGGTGCCCTCGCTCCATTGCCAGAGCGAGGGATCGCGATCGGCATAGACCTCGATGCCATTGCCCTCGGGGTCGTCGAGATAGACGGATTCGCTGACGCGGTGATCGGCAAAGCCCGACAGCGGCACGCGGTGGATCGCCGCATTGACCAGCCAGCGCGCGAGATCCTTGCGCGTCGGCATCAGGAAGGCGGTGTGATAGAGCCCGGCTGCGTTGCGGGCTTCGTTCGCGGCATCCGGGCGAGCCTCGAGCGCCAGCAATTTCACCCCGCCGGCGCCGAGCACCGCGCCGGTGGCCGAGCGTTCCATCACGGCAAGCCCGAGCACGTCGCGGTAATAGTCCGCCACCACATCGAGCTTGCGGACCCGGATCGTCACCATGCCGATCCGCATCGGCGTGCGGTTGGCGAAAGTCGGCCCACCGCCGCTACCACCCTGCTCGGCGCGCGCCGCGGCCGCGGCGGCCGCCGCGAGTGAGGAGGCGCCGGCGAGATGCAGCAAGGTGCGGCGGGTCATATCGAGGTTCATGGTGAGCGTGTTACCTGTTTTCGGATGGGAATGACGGCGGTCTATCATATTTTCGATCCACGAACTGCCCGCCATAGGCGCGTTTCGATCACATCTACGTCGGCGGAATGGCAGTCACCCGGAGGTGACTAGGCTGCCCCCAGCGCGCGATAAATCCCGCGCTCGAACTGCCGGTAGGCCACCAGCGCCTGTTTGTCGACGAAGGGCAGGATCTGCATCATGATCACGCCCGCAATGCGTTTCTTCGGATCGATCCAGTAATAGGTATTGAACAGGCCGGCCCAGGTGAGACTGCCGGCCGCGCGGCCCTCGCGGACCGGATCGACATTGATCATATGGCCGAGCCCCCAGCGCAGATGGACCCCCGGGAAAAAATCCACGTCATTTGAAAGCGCGGGATTGGCCGTCTTCAGAATTCCTGCTTCGATACTGCCGATCTGGTTGGTCGACATCATTGCGACGGTATCCGGCCGCAACAGGCTTGTGCCGCGAAAACGTCCGCCGTTCAGCAACGCCTGCAGCAGGACAAGATAGTCCGGCGCGGTCGAATAGATGCCGCCGCCGCCGGAAAAGGCTGCTGTCGGGGCCAGCTTCTCGAACGGTTTCGGGACGAGCTTTCCGCCTGCGTCGCGCACATGCAGGCTGGCCTGACGGGCACGCTGCTGCTCGGTGATGACAAAGCCGGTGTCGTTCATGCCGAGCGGGCCGGTGATGTGTTCACTGAAATAGCGATCGATGCTTTGCCCGCTGGCGATCTCAACCAGCTGGCTGACATTGTCGATACTGCCGCCATAGGCCCATCGTGCGCCCGGCTCGAACATCAGCGGCCGGCGCGGCAGGGCCGGATCGGCCCGCGCCGCTTTCTGGTAGCGAACCACATTCGGATCCCACAGCGGGTAGCTGAAGCCGGATGTGTGCGTCAGCAGGTTGCGCAGCGTGATCGGCTTGTGCGCCGGTCGCAGCTGCGGAACGCCTTTGGCATCGAATCCCTCAAGGACCTGGGGCGCGGCAAGCGTCGGATCGATATTGGCTGATGGCTCATCCAGTTTCAGTTTGCCGCGCTCGACCAGCTGCAACGCGGCCACCGACGTCAGCAGCTTGACCATCGAGGCAATACGAAAAACCGTATCTGGTGACATTGGCATTGCGGCCGCGACATTGCGCGCGCCGAACGCGCCCTGATAGACGACCGAGCTTTCGTTCGCGGCCATCGCGACCACGCCGGGGATTTCCCTCGCCGCGACCTTCGCCTGCAACGCGGCGTCGATCGCCTCGCCGGAAACCGGCTTGCGGACAGGTGCGGCAAAGCCGGCACCAGGAACCAGGCTTGCTGCCGCAAGCCCTGCGCTCCGCAACAACGCATCACGCCGACTGAGCAGGCCCGCCATTCGTAGTCCCGAATCCCGCGCCGAGATTCGGGCATTCTAGACGCTTCGAAACCGATGACGCCAGTGGGCTAAACCGGCGCGGCGATGCCGCGCCGGCGCCGGCCACCTCTTACTATTTCCATTTCGCCAGATAGAAGCGCGGCAGCTCGTCCGAATAGGGGGTGAAGTCGAGCTGCTTGGAATAGCCGTAGGTCGTCACATAGGTGTGCAGCGGCGCGAAATAGGCCTGCTGGGTGATGCGCTGGATCACGGCCGAGTAGGCCTTGTTGCGCACTTCAGCGTCATTGGTCGATCCGCCCTCGATCAGCCATTTCTGCACGTCCGGATCGCGCGCATAATCGTCGGCGCCGCCGTCAAAGAAGTTCGGCAGGAAGGCCGAGACGTCATTGATCGAATAACTGCCCCAGGTGCCGAGATAGGCGCGCAGTTCCCCTGCCTTCGCGCGCTGTATCAGCGCGCCGACCTGGAGCTGGTTGAGCTTGGCGCGGATGCCGACCGCCATCAGATAGTTCTGAATCGCCGAGCCCCATTGCGGCAATATATAGCTGGCCAGATCGACTTCGAAGCCATCCGGATAGCCGGCTTCCGCGAGAAGCTGCTTCGCCTTGGCGGGATTGTAGTCGTAAAGCGTCGCGGCCTCGCCGTTGCAGCCGAATTGAGTCGGGAAGCAGGGAGCCCCCGGAACGCGGCTTCCGCCGGTGACGAGCTTGTCGGCAATCGTCTGCCGGTCGATCGCGTGCCAGATCGCCTGGCGCACCTTGAGCTTGGTCAAAGGATTGTCGGCGCCGGTGCGGCCGGCGGCGTCAAGCGAGAGATAGCCTACCCGCATTGACTCCTTGCGCACGGCCGCCAGATTCGGGAACTTGTTGACGCTATCGAACTGGTCGGGGTTCAGATTCCAGATCCAGTCCGCACGACCGGAGAGCAGTTCGGTCATTTCGGTGGCGGCATCCGGCACGAAGCGCACGCTCATCTTCTTGATCGCGGCTTTACCCTTGGGGCTGCCGGCCCAATAATCCTCGAAGCGTTCGAAGTCGATGGAGACGCCCGACTCGACCTTGGTCATCTTGTAGGGGCCGGCGCCGACCGGCGCCTTGGCATAGGCTTCCGCACCGACCTTCTCGCGATAGGCCTTGGGGTAGATCGGGACAACCATCGCGAAATAATCCAGCGCCGCCGGCGTCGGCCGCTTGAGTTTGACGCGAACCGACATGTCGCCGGTCTTCTCTGCCTTGTCGATCCAGTTGTAGTTCGCCGGGGTCGACACCTTGCTCGCGGGATCGGATATGAGATTGAGCGTGTAGACGACGTCATCGGCGGTGAACGCGCTGCCGTCGTGGAATTTGACGCCGGGCCTGAGCGTAAACTCGATCGTGGTCGTATCCGGCAGCTTCCACTCGGTGGCGAGCAGCGGCTCGACCTTGAAGGATTCGGGGTTGCGGTAGACCAACCCGTCCCAACCCTGGTGGTGCATCACCACGCCAGTGCGCTCGTTGTTATAGTAGGGGTCGATGTTCGACAACGCGGCGCGCATCGTGATCCGCAACGTGTCGGCGGACTTCTGCGCCAGCGCCGGGGAAGCACCGGCACCGACCAGTGCCGCCGCGAGGATCGCCGCACCAAATCTCAATTGCACGCCCATGCCGTCCTCCTTTGGTTCCGATCGCAAGACCGATTTCAAGCACACACTATGCCAGATGGCACTCTACCATTCCCTGGGGGGCGCGGACCATGGGCGTTGGTGCCACACGGCGGCAGCGTTCGACGGCGATGCCGCAGCGCGGGTTGAACCGGCAGCCCGGCGGAATATTGGCCGGATCCGGCATGGCGTCGCCGAGGCCGATATCGGGCACGCCGCGGCCCGGCTCCGGCGTCAGCACGCTTTGCAGCAACGCCTGCGTGTAGGGATGACCGGGCGCACGAAACAACGCGTCGGTTTCGTTGCGCTCGACGAAACGACCGAGATACATCACCGCGACCTCGCTCGCGACATGCTCCACGACAGCCAGATTGTGGCTGATGAATAGATAGGTCAGTCCGAGATCGCGGCGCAGATCGGCGAGCAGGTTGAGGATTTGCGCCTGCACGGAAACGTCGAGTGCGCTGGTCGGCTCGTCGCAGATCACGATCCGCGGCTCGAGCACCAGCGCACGGGCAATCGCCGCCCGCTGGCGTTGTCCGCCGGAGAGTTGCGAGGGCATGCGCTCGCCCATCGCCGCCGAAAGCCCGACGCGTTCGAGAATTTGAGCGACCCGGCGCTCGATTTCCGCGCGTGAGAAGGTACCCTGGGCGGTCAATGGCAGCGCGACGATGTCCTTGATGCGGTGCCGCGGATTGAGCGAGGCGAACGGATCCTGGAACACCGGCTGGATCAATCGCGCCCGCGCCTTGCGGTCGAGATCGAACAGGCGCTTGCCGTCGACCAGCACGGTCCCCGCGGTCGGCTTCAGCAGCCCGAGGATCAGCCGCGCGAGGGTGGATTTCCCGCAGCCGGATTCGCCGACAATGCCGAGCACGCTGCCCGCCGGCACGCTGAAGGTAACGTCGTCGACCGCGATCACGCGTTTTTCCGCCGCGAACCAGCCGGCGTTGACCCGGAACTCGCACCGCAGATTCTGGACTTCGATCGCGACGCTCATGCGGGCTGCGGCTCCGAGAATTCCGGTGCGAGCCGGCAAAGATAGTCGTGCGCGCTACCTGCCTGGCGGCGCGGGATTTCGCGTTCGCAGCTGGCGTCGGCGTGGGAACAGCGCGAGCGGAACGCGCAGCCCGCAAAGCCGGGTCCAATCGCCGGCACCACGCCCGGGATCGAGCCGAGCGGCCGGTCGCGCTGCACCCGGCCCGGCACCGGCACGCAGGACAGCAGTCCGCGCGTATAGGGGTGTTGGGGGCTGCGGAACAATTCCGCGGTCGGCGCGCGCTCGACCACCTCGCCCGCATACATCACCGACACCCGGTCGGCGACGCGGGCGACGATGCCGAGGTCATGGGTGATCAAGAGGATCGCAAGGCCGAGTTCGCGCTTCAAGGTCGCCAGCAGCCGCAGGATCTGCGCCTGCACGGTAACGTCGAGCGCGGTGGTCGGCTCGTCGGCGACCAGCAGCTCGGGATCGCACATCAACGCCATCGCGATCATGACGCGCTGACGCAAGCCGCCGGAAAGCTGGTGCGGGAACTGGCCGAGCCGCATCTCCGGCGCGGTGATACCGACGCGGCCCATCAGTTCGACCGCGCGCTCGAGCGCGGCGGTGCGCGAGCCGCCCTTGTGGCGGGTCAGCACCTCAGCCATTTGCGAGCCGATCGTGAAGGCCGGGTTGAGGCTGGTCATCGGCTCCTGGAAGATCATCGAGATCCGATTGCCGCGCAGGCGTGCCATCTCGCGGTCGGACAGCGAAAGGAGGTCCGTGCCGGCAAAGCTCATGCGTTTGGCAGAGCGCCGGCCGCCGCGCGCGAGCAGGTTCATGATCGACAGCGCGGTCACCGATTTGCCGCAGCCGGATTCACCGACCAGGCAATGGGTCTCGCCCTTCTCGACCTGCAACGAGGCGCCGCGTACCGCCGCGCTGCGGCCGCCGAACGTCACTTCGAGATCCTCGATGTCAAGCAATGCGCTCATCGCGACCGCTCCGAGCCGAGCAGATTGCGCAATCCGTCGCCGACTAGGTTGATGCCGAGCACCAGGATGAACAGCGCGACGCCGGGCACCATGATCACCCAGGGTGAGAAGAACATGTAATCCTTGCCCTCGGCGATCATCAGACCCCAGGACGGCAGCGGCGGCGGCACGCCGAGGCCGAGGAACGACAGCGCCGCCTCGAGCAGGATCGCGAGCGCCATCTCCAATGTTGCCACCACGGCAAGATGGCTCGCGATGTTCGGCAATATCTCCTTGACCAGCAGATGCAACGTCGAGGCGCCGGCGCAGCGGGCGGCGTTGACGTAATCGAGGCCGCGAATCTGCATCGTGGTCGCGCGCGCCACGACCGCAAAACGGTCCCACAACAGAAGCCCGAGCGTTGCGACGACGAGGCCTAGCCCCGACCCCATCAGCCCGACCACCGCCAGCGCGACCAGCACCACCGGGATCGACAGCCGCGTGGTGATGGCGAACAGCACGGCGTCGTCGACGCGGCCGCCGAAGAAGCCGCCGAGCACGCCGAGCGTGATGCCGATCAGTCCCGACGTGATCACGGTCATGATGCCGATCAACAGCGAAATGCGCGCGCCGTACACCAGCCGCGCCAGATAGTCGCGGCCGAGCTGATCGGTGCCGAGCAGATGCCCGGCCTGAGTGCCCTCCATCCAGAACGGCGGCTTGAGGCGGTTGCCGAGGTCCTGAGTGAAGGCATCATGCGGCACCAGCTGATTGCCTGTTATCGCGGCCACCGCGATGATGCCGACGATGACGATCCCGACCGTGAAGCCGGCCACGCCGACCCGCGACGTCAGCGGCGCATGGATTGCAATCGGTTCGCTCATCCGGTCCGGAGCCTCGGATCAAGCAGCGCATTGAGGATGTCGGAAAGCAGCGTGAGCCCGATATAGATCGCGGCCAGCACCAGCACCACCGCCTGTACGACCGGAAAATCATTCTTCGCGATGCTCTCCCAGCCAAGATAGCCGACGCCATGCAGCGCAAACACCGTTTCGATAACGATCGAGCCGCCGAGCATGAAGCCGAGCTGGACGGCGGCGATCGACACGACAGGGATCGCGGCATTGCGAAGCGCGTGCTTGAAGATGATGCGCGCGCGCGACAGGCCCTTGGCGCGTGCGGTGCGGATGTAGTCGGACGCCATCGCCTCGATCATGCCGGATCGCGTGAGCCGCGTCAGCGCCGGGATTGCCGTAAAAGCGAGCACGATGCCCGGCATCACGAAGTGCTGCCAGGTTCCGGTGCCTGAAATCGGCAGGATGCCGAGATTGAGACCGAGCACGATCATCAGGATCAGGGCGAGCCAGAAGCTCGGGATCGCCTGCCCCACCATCGTGAACATGGTGACACCGCGGTCGAGCCAGGTGTTCTCGCGGACCGCCGCAAGGATGCCGAGCGGGATCGAGATGATCAGGGCCAGGCTCAGGCCCACGAGGCCGAGCGTAAGCGTGATGGGCAGGCGTCGTGCGATCAGGTTGGAAACGCTGTCCTTGAAGAAATAGCTCTGGCCGAAATCGCCGACCATGGCGCGGCCGACCCAGCTGAAGAACTGGACGTAGAGCGGACGATCGAGGCCGTAGGCCTTGCGAATGATTTCGACGTCGGCCTGCGTCGCGGAAGGCCCGGCGATTGAAATGGCAAGGTCGCCCGACAGCCGCGTCAGCATGAATGCAAGCGTCATCACCGTGAGCGCGACCAGAAGGCCGAGACCGAGACGCCGGGCAATCAGAAGCAGCATCGAGAAGTCCAATACCGAAACGCAACGAGAGTGTTCAGGTCGGTGTCCCCTACCCGAAGCGACCGCACGGTGTCATCAAACAGACCCTCCATGCAAGAGCACGACTTGCCACATGCAAGAGCCGCGCCGCGGCAACGAGCAAGAGCCGCGCCGCGCCGCGCGCAGGTTTCAGGGTGCGGCCTTGCCCGATGCAGCTTCAAGCGTCGCGTACGGCCACGCGAACTTCGGCTTGATTTGAGACCTTCAGGCGACTTCCGGGCTCATCAACGTCTCCAGCTTCGCCTTCAAGGCCGCGCCGTTGGCGCACTGGCGCAGCGGTGGACGCACCCGCAGCCAGCCGGCGTCGCCGCTCTGCGCGGCGATAATTGCCTTCAACGTCGAGGGGAACGACGGCCCGCTGGCGACGACGTCGATGGCGGCCTGCATGCGCGCTTCCGCGCCGGTCCCGTTGATCATGACCTGAACCAGGCCAGGCACGACATTGCCCATTCCGCAGATCGTGCCGGCGCCGCCGGCTGCGATGGCGCGGGCGATATCGGTTTCGTTGCCGACCGTAATCGCAAGCTCGGGCGCGGCGGCACGAAACGCCTGGAATTGCCTGAAGTCGCCGCTTGAGTCCTTGAGACCTGCGACGACAACGCCGTAGCGCTTGCGCAAACTGGCCGCCACCGCGACCGGCACGGCGACGCCGGACACCTGCGGGATATGATAGAGCGTGGCGCGAAGGCGGTCGTCAGCCACGGCATCGAAAATCGCGGCGAACGCATCCTCGATTCCCTCAGGCGTGACGTCACGGTCGAAATAGGGCGGCAGGATCAGCACATGGTTCAATCCCAGGCTCAGTGCCGAACGCGCCAGTGCAATGCTGTCGGTGATGGCGGGAAAGCCGCCGCCAAGCCCGATGCGCGACGACGCCACGCCGGCCTTGAGCAACGCCTCGACGGTCGCGATCCGCTCGGCCATACCGAATGAGGTGCCCTCGCCGGTGGTGCCGAACAGCACGACGCCGTCGACGCCCGTTTTGAAGAGGTTGAGGGCGTGCCCCGCGAGCTTCGCGTGATCCACGGTCCCACTGGTCGTCAGCGGTGTGGGCGCAGCCGCCCAAAACCCGCGAATTGCTGCTGTCATGACCTCTCCCATTGCATCTGGACGCCCCAAGCGGCATCCGCGTGCTTGACTTCTGCTGTACCTTACATACAAGGACACCTCAACTCGGTATTGAGCAGGCCGCGCTGCCAAAAACGCATGGACGCGCGACGGACCAACAAAGGCTCCGCCATGGATGCGATGACGCGACCCGAACGACCGCTGGAGCTGCTCAGCGCCTTGCAGCTCAAACTCGGCGCAAAGGCGGTGCTGACCGGCGACGATATTCCCGCCCGCAATTGCAACGACTGGAGCGCGAGCCTGCCCCAAACACCGATCGCGGTGGTTCGGCCGCTGGACGCAGCCGGCGTATCGGAGGCGATCGCGACATGCCGCAAGGCGCAGCTGCCGTTCGTGCCGCAAGGCGGATTGACCGGCCTGTGCGGCGGTGCTTCTCCGGAACCGGGCTGGGTCGCCATTTCGCTGGAGCGAATGGTCGGCATTGAAGAGATCGATCGCGCCAGCTCGACCATGACGGTCAAGGCCGGCACGCCGCTGGAGACGATCCAGAAGGCAGCGGATGAAGCCGGCTTCTTCTTTCCGCTCGATCTGGGATCGCGCGGCTCCTGCGCGATCGGCGGCAATCTTTCCACCAATGCCGGCGGCAATCGCGTCATTCGTTACGGCATGACGCGCGAGCTGGTGCTTGGCCTCGAAGTAGTGCTGCCGGACGGCACCATCGTCACCAATCTCAACAAGCTCCTGAAGAACAATGCCGGCTACGATCTGAAGCATCTGTTCATCGGCTCGGAAGGCACGCTCGGCATCATCACGCGCGTCGTATTGCGGCTGTTTCCGAAACCGCGCTCGACTATGGCGGCACTCTGCGCAGTGGCGGACTATCCTGCGGTGCTTGATCTGCTCGACGCGGCGCGTGGCGGGCTCGGTCCGCTGCTGTCGGCGTTCGAAGTGATGTGGCCGGACTATTGGGAGGTGATTACGGCGCGGGCCGGCGTGCGCGCGCCGGTCGGCACCGGTCATGGTCTCTATGTGCTGGTGGAGGCGCAAGGCACCAATGAGAGCGTTGATGCGCCGCAGTTCGAAGCCTGGCTCGAAGGCCTGATGGCGCGCGGACTGCTGCTAGACGCCGCCGTCTCGCAATCGGTGGCGCAGACCAAGGCGTTCTGGGCGGTGCGCGACATCTGTTCGGAATTCGGCCAGGTGCTCGGCCCGCACATTTCCTACGATATCGGGCTTGCGGTGGCGCGCATGGATGAGTTCGTCAGCCGCTGCAAGTCAGCGCTGGCCACCGGCATCGCCGGATGCGAGAGCGTCTATTACGGCCATATCGGCGACGGCAATTTGCATCTGGTGTCCTGGGTCGCGGGCCTGCCGGTCGAGCGCCAGCCAAAGGAAGAAATGGACGCGATCATCTACGGCCTGGTGCGCGACCTGGGCGGCAGCGTCTCCGCCGAACACGGCATCGGAACGATGAAGAAAAAATGGCTCGGCCATGCGCGCAGCGAAGCGGAGATCGCGCTGATGCGCACGCTGAAAGCGGCGCTCGATCCCGATCATTTGCTCAATCCCGGAAAGGTGATCTGATCGAGGCGGAGGCAAGAGGGCCCATGAAATCGCTCAAGCTCGATGCACCGAAGTCGCTGTCGCAGCGGGTCATGCTGCGGCTGCGTCAGGCCATCATCGATGGCGAGTTCGGACTGGGTGCTGTCATTTCCGAAGAGATGATCGCGCAATCGTTCGGCGTCAGCCGAACGCCGGTGCGCGAAGCGATGGGTCTGTTGCAATCGCAGGGGCTCGTGGTGATCCGGCCGCAGGTCGGCAGCTTTGTCTTTACCCCGAGCGCTGCCGACATCTCGGCACTTTGCGCGTTCAGGATCATCATCGAGCCCAAAGCCGCCGAGCTCGCCTATCGTCATGACCGCGCCGGCGCGGTCGCGGCGATGCGGTCCGCGATCTCTGACATGGAGCAGGCGCTGGCGGCCAAGGACAACGTCGCCTATGGGCGAGCGGATACAGCAATGCATGAGGCCTTCTTCGCGCATTGCGGCAATCGCTATCTTGTCGAGTCCTATCAATTGGTATCGGGACGCGTGGCCGCGCTGCGCACCAATTTGAGCGCACCGGTCGACGTCCAGACACCGGCCTCGTTCGACGAGCACCGCAAGCTGCTCCATTTGTTCGAGCGCGGCGAACTCGCGGCTTTCGAGACGCTGATGACGTCGCACATCGCCAATTCAGGGCTGACCTACGCGCGGGCGCTGGAAGTTGCGTAGGCGTCCAGCCGCTGCATTGCTCAAGCAATCGGCGGACGCGCGGAGGCCCATGGACGTACGGCCTCGAACGCGGCGGACATTTGCAGCACGCCGAGATCGTCGCAGCGCCGGCCGACGATCTGCAGCCCGACCGGCAGGCCCGCACTGGTGAACCCGCAGGGAAGCGACGCAGCCGGATTCTGCGCCAGGTTGAACGGATAGGAAAACTCCGCCCACGACATCCAGTCCCACGGATGCTGCGGCCAATGGTCGGGCTGGAGCTGCGTGGCGGGGAATGCCGCAACCGACACCGCCGGTGTCAGGAGGAAATCCCAATCCTCGAAGAAATGGTGGATCTCCGCGCAATAGGCGAGTTTTGCGACCTTCATTTTCAGATAGTCTGACAGTGTGATGTGCAGTCCGGCCTCAAAGCATGCGACGAAGCCCGGATCCAGCCGGTCGCGGAATTCGGCGACGCGATCCGCGTAACGGCTGTAATGCGCCGGCCAGAAGAAGCGCGCCAGTTCCGGGCCCTTCGGTCCCCATGGCGTCTTGACCTGTTCGACGCGCCAGCCGAGCTCGGTTTCGAACGCCTCTGCGGCCTTGCGCACCAATGCCGCCACATCAGGATCGACGCGGGCATGGCCGAGATCCGGACTGAATGCGATGCGCGGCGCGCGTGGCCTGCCCGCGAGCTGTGCGGGATAGTCGGCCGGCGGCCCTTCAAGGCTCGACTGATCGTCGGGATGGCGGCCGGCCATCACTTTCAGCATCAGCGCGGCGTCCGCGACCGTGCGCGTCAAAGGACCGAGATGCACGGTGTTGTCGCTCGGTGTCATCGGCGATTGCGGCACGCGGCCGTAGGTCGGCTTGATTCCGTAGACGCCGCAGAAATGCGCGGGCATGCGGATCGAGCCCGCGCCGTCACTGCCTTGATGGAGCGGGCCATAACCAGCGGCGGCGCCTACGCCCGCGCCCGAAGAAGACGCGCCGGCGTTCAAGCCGAGCTTCCAGGGATTATGCGTGACGCCGGTCAGCGGACTGTGGCTGACGCCCTTCCAGCCGAACTCGGGCGTGGTGGTCTTGCCGAGAATGATGGCGCCCGCGTCGCGAAGCCGCGCGACCGCGACGTTATCTGCGGGCGCGACCTCGCCGCGAAACAAATAGGTCCCGCGTTCGAACGGCATGCCGCGCACCGGTTCGAGATCCTTGATGGTCACGGGAACGCCGTGCAGAGGACCCATAGAGGCTCCCTTGGCAAGGGCGGTGTCGGCAGTTTTCGCGGCGGCCATCGCCTCTTCCGCCGCCAGATGGGCAAAGCCGTTCAGTTTGGGCTCAAGGGCTGTGATGCGCTCCAGCACCGTCGATGTGACTTCGACGGAGGATAGTTCTTTGGTGCGGATCGCGCCTGCCAGCTCCGTTGCCGGCGTGAAGCAGAGATCGACCTTGTCCATCGCTCAGCTTCCGCGTTTCGCGGTCACGGGCGGATCGTAGGCCTGGATCGGCGGCAGATTGCCGGTGAAGCGTTCCACCTCGGCGGTCGTCAGTTGCCCGGTGCAGCCCTGCGCCAGAGAGGACGTGCCGACGTCCCGCGTCAGCACGTTCGGGTTGCCGTGCACGCAAAGCGAGGCCTCTTCCTGGGGATCGGCGGGATCATACCAGGCGCCGGTGGCAAGCTGGATGACGCCCTGCCGGATGCCGTCGGTGACGCGCACGCCCGCAAGGCATGCACCACGCTCGTTGAACAATCGAATGATATCACCGTCGGAGATCCCGCGCGCGGCGGCGTCGACCGGATTCATGCAGGCGACCTCGCGTCCGCGATGCTTCGACGCTGCGCTGTGGCCACCGAAGTCGAGCTGGCTGTGCAGCCGCGTGGCCGGCTGGTTGGCGACCAGGATCAGCGGCGCTGTAGGCGCCGGCACCTGCACCCGCTCGAGCCAGGCCGGATGACCCGGACAGTCCGTCTCGCCAAAGCCGGCGATGGTCTCCGAGAAAATCTCGAGCTTGCCGCTGGGTGTCGGCAGCTTCGCTCCATCAGGATCTTCGCGGAAACGGCGCAGCTGCCCGCCATCGTCGGGATGTTGCGGCATGATCAGGCCATCGCTCTTCCAGAACTCGTCGAAGCTGGGCGCCGGCAAATTGCGCTCCGCCAGCCCCTGCCGTGTCGGCTCGTACAGATGCTCCAGCCATTGGCGGACGTTACGGCCTTCGGTGAAGGCTTCGCGCTTGCCGAGGCGTTCGGCGAGATCGGAGAAGATGGCGTAATCGTCCCGCGCTTCGCCAAAAGGCGGCGCAATCTGCTGCATCGGCACCAGCAAGGGATCGTTGGCGTTGGCGCCGATATCCTCGCGCTCCAGCGTCATGGTCGCGGGAAGCACGAAATCGGCATGCCTCGCCGTCGCGGTCCAGCCCAATTCATGCACCACCAGCGTATCGACCTGCGCGAAAGCCTTGCGCAGGCGGTTGATGTCCTGATGATGATGGAACGGATTGCCGCCGGCCCAGTAGACCAGCTTGATGTCGGGATAGGTTTTGGTCTTGCCGTTGTAGCGGTAGGTGCCGCCGGGATTGAGCAGCATGTCGGCGATGCGGGCGACCGGAATGAATTCGGTGACGCCGTTACGGGCTTGCGACAAGGTCGGCGTCGGCACGGAATTGTAGCGCCGTCCGTAATAGGCGATGGCCCCGAGTGCATAGGCATAGCCGCCGCCCGGCAGACCGATCTGCCCCAGCGCTGCGGCAAGCACCGCGCCCATCCAGACCGGTTGCTCGCCATGTTCGGCCCGTTGCAGCGAGTGCGAGACCACGATCAGCGCGCGGCGGCCGTGGAGCTGTCGGGCGAGCGCCACGATGGTGTCGGCCGCAACGCCTGATATCGCGGCGGCCCATGCCGCGTCCTTGGGCTGGCCGTCCGTCTCGCCCAGGACGTAACGCTCGAACACCGGCCAGCCAACCGTGAAGCGATCGAGGAAAGCGCGATCGTGCAGTCCCTCGACGACCAGCGTATGCACCAGCGCCAGCATCAAGGCGACATCGGTGCCCGGGATGTTGCTGATCCACTGCGAGCGGGCCTCGTCCGGCAAATCGCCGCGCAGCGGGCTCACATGGCCGAACTGGCAGCCGCGCGCGGCGGCGCGCGCCATGGCGCCACGCTCGACATGCTTGCTGGTGCCGCCGCCGGCCACCATGCTGTTCTTCAGCGCCATGCCGCCGAAGGCGAGCACGACATCGCTATGCTCGGCAATCTGTTCCCAGGAGACGTTGCGCTTGGTCAAATCCTCGTAGTCGCCGATGATGTGAGGCACCACGACAGTGGCGGCGCCGGAACTGTATGAATTGACCGACTTGACGTAGCCGCCCATCGCGACGTTCAGGAAGCGATGGACCTGGCTTTGCGCATGGTGAAAGCGGCCCGCGCTCGACCAGCCGTAGGATCCACCGAACACCGCGCCCGGGCCATAATTATCCCGCACGCGGGCGAGTTCCGCGCCGAGCAGGTCCAGCGCGTCCTTCCACGACATCGGGACAAATTCATCACGCCCGCGGCGCGCGTCCGGCCCGCGCTTTCCTTCGAGCCAGCCGCGGCGCACCATCGGCTGCGCGACCCGCGCGCGATGACGCAAGGCGCCGGGAAAATTGTCGATGATCTGGTTCGGATCGGGATCGTCAGGATGCGGCCGAACCTCGAGTTCATCACCCCGCCAGCGCGCCGAAAACACGCCCCAATGCGACGAATGCGGCCGGAAAGATGCGTCGGCCGGGGAAGCGGGAGGGGTTTTCTCGGTCACATCGGTCATTCGAAATCTCTCATCGCCATTTGGTGCATGCCAGCACAAATCTGCCGCCGACAGTGTAGACCCATCGGGCGCTGAGAGTATTGCGAAATTAGGGAGAGAGGCCTGCTTGACCCGCGCCCCGGGCGAACTTCGCCGCGCGCGAGTTGCATCGATTCGGTTTACAGCTGACGCCTGTGGGGGTTCATTGGAGCTTCCCCGCGCCCATCAATCCGGAAAGCCAAATAGCCTGGCTGGATTGGTCACCAGAATTTTCTCAAGCTCCGCTTCATCGGGCGCATAGCGATAGAGCAGCTCCAGCAGATCCGCATCGTTGGGCGGCTGGACCACCGAAACCGGATGCGGCCAGTCGCTGGCCCAGACACAGCGGTCGGGCGCCGCCTCGATATAGGCGCGGGCGATCGGAATGACGTCGTCCCACGGCGGGCCGGCCTTCGAGGTCTTCTCGCCGAGCGACAGCATCACCCAGAAATTGCCCTTTGAGAGCAGGTCGAGCACCGCGCGCAAATTCGGGTCGTCCTTGCCGCGCAACGGATCGGGTCGCCCCATGTGATCGATCAGGACAGGCACGTTCAGCCCGCGGATCTTGTCGAGATTCCCGACGATGCCATCCTTCTCGGGCTGGAACTTCGCGTACCAGCCGAGCTCGCGGATGCGCGCGATGGCGCGCTCGAAATCCTTGTCGGACAGCACCGCGCCAAGCTCTTTTCGGAAACTAAAGCGTGCCCCGCCGACACCTGCGGCATCAAGCCTGGCAAGATAGGAATCATCGGCTTCTGCAAAGACGAGTGCGTTGGCGCAGGCGCGATAGTTCGGCCCCATCGCGGCCAGGCCATCCAGCACCACGGAATGATCAGCGCCATAGGTCGTGGTTTGCACAATGATGCCGCGCTCGATGCCGAGCGCCTTGTGGACGCGCAGCGCCGCCTCCCAGGTCGCGGATGGCATCTGGTAGGCCGCCCCTGCCCGGATCGGATATTTTTCCACCGGCCCCAGCACGTGAAACTGGCTGTCGATGCTCTTCGGCGGCGGCAGCCTCAAAGGACGGCGCGGGGTCGGATCGAACGGAAGGTAGCTCGGCATGGTTTGTCCTCTTCTCGATGCCTTCAATCGATCACGGCGGTGAAGTCGCACTGCACCAGCGCGCCGCCATCCATGTTCATCTGCAGCGCATGACGGGCGGGGCGCGAATGCTCGTCGGGAAACATCTTCAGCCACTCCACATTGACCGGCGCGCGCTGGGTGCGATCCTGCAGCCACACCGTCATCTTGATGATGTCGTCGGTGCTGCCGCCGCCGGCTTCCACGATGGTCTTCATGTGGGCGAACATGTTGGCGCACTGGTCCTCGATACGATCAGGCATGACGCCGGTTGCGGGATCGCGACCGAGGATGACGCCGGACATCAAGAGATTGCCGATCCGGCATGCATTCGGAATCGGGTTGGCATGCTTGAACTCGCCGATATGGATGCTCTTGCGTCGCGCCATTTGCACACCTCGTTTTGAAAAATGTTCGCTCAGACGAATTGGCAGGAAACCGATCCGAACGGACCGTAATCGGCATGAAACGTATCGCCCTTGCTGATTTCGACCGGGCGCGTAAAGGATCCCGCCAACACCACTTCGCCCGCAGCCAGGTGCTCGTCATGGAGAGCCAGCCGGTTGGCGAGCCACGCCACGCCATTGGCCGGGTGGTTGAGGACGCCGGCCGCGATCCCGGTCTCTTCGATTTGCCCGTTGCGAAACAGCAAAGCTCCGATCCAGCGCAGATCGGCCTCCAGCGGCCGGAACGGCCGGCCGCCGACCACCAGCGCCGCGTTCGCCGCGTTGTCGGAGATCGTATCGGTGACCTTGCGCGGCGCCTTTGTCTCGGGGTCGACCCGGTGCATGCGCGTTTCGAGAATTTCCAGCGCAGGTGTGACGTAGTCGGTGGCGTTGAGCACGTCGAACAGCGTGCAGTCCGGCCCCTTCAGCGGCGCCTTCAGGACGAACGCCAGTTCGACCTCGATGCGCGGGGCGTGAAAGCGGTCGAACGGGATGGTGCCGGCGTCCGAATAGAACATGTCCGCGAACAGCACGCCGAAGTCCGGCTCGGAGATACCCACCGCGTTCTGCATCGCCTTCGACGTCAGGCCGATCTTGTGGCCCTTGATGATGCGGCCGCGCGAAAGCTGCAGCCTGGTCCACGCCCGCTGGATCGCATAGGCATCCTCGATCGTCAGTTCCGGATATTCCGACGTGAACGCAGGGATCAGCGATTTGCTGCGTTCGGCCTCGTCGAGACGCTGCGCGAGGCGGTCGATGGTTTGCTGGTCGAGCATGATCTAGGCCTCCGCGGCAACGACGTTGCGCAGGATACCGATGCGGGAGGATTCCACCTCGACCACGTCGCCGGGCTTCAGCCAGCGGGGCGGATCGAACCGCGCACCCGCGCCGGTCGGGGTGCCGGTTGCGATCATGTCGCCCGGCTTCAGGGTCGCGAAGGTGGAGAGATAGGCGATCAGGAAGTCGAACGGAAACATCAGCCGCTCGGTGGAATCGCTCTGCCGCACCTCGCCGTTGACGCGGGTGACGATATCGTGCGGCCCGCGCGGATCGCATTCGTCGGAACTGACAATCCACGGCCCGACGCTGCCGGAGCGATCGAAATTCTTGCCCTGCGTGACGTTGAATTTGCCGTGATGCAGCCAGTCGCGCACGCTGCCTTCGTTGCACAGCGTCATGCCGAAGATGTGGTCGAAGGCCCGCTCGCGCGGGATATGGCGCCCCGCCTTGCCGATCACGATGACGAGTTCGCCCTCGTAATCCAGTTGCTCGGAAATTTTCGGCTTCTCGATCGGCTGACCGGAGCCGACCACCGAGGACGGATTACGGACGAACAGGCTGGGATATTTCGGCAGGTCCGAATTGTCTTTGTATTCAGCGTTGCGATCCCGGTAGTTGACGCCGATGCACCACAGCTTTTCCGGGGCCGGGATCGGCGACCGCAAGGTGAGATCGCCGAGCGCATGGTCCGGCGCTTGTCCGGCGATGGCGGCACGCGCGGCCTCGAGGCCGTCGCCGGCAATCAAGGTCCGCAAGTCGGGAAACTTGGTGCCAATTCGGCTGCTCAGATCGACGACACCGCCGGCAACGGCCGCGCCGAAGCACGGTCGTCCGTTGGCGTGATAGCTCAGGAGACGCATTTGGCTTCCTTCAGGATTCGGATTTCGAGGTCTGGAAAACTGGCTTCAGGGTGACGATCTCGCCGAGCCGCGCGTAGCGCGGACCGCCGATGCGTGCGATGGGGTCCAGCGCCTCGGTCTCGATCTTGCCGTTCTGCAGCAGCCCGTCGCGGACGTGGAACACCAGCACTTCGCCGACAATCAGCCGGCTGCGGGTTTCGCCGAATTCGAGGCATTGCCGAAAGCGGCACTCCATCGCGATCGGTGCTGCGGCCAGACGGGGCACCCTAATGCGCTCGCTCGGCAGCGTCTCGAGTTGCAACTCCTCGACCTCACTGACTTCGGGCGGATGCTCGGTGGAACTCTCATGCACCGCAATCATCAGGCTCGAATCGGCGATGTGGACGACGTATTCCTCGTTGTTGAGAATATTATGTGCCGTGTCCTTGTAGATTCCAGCCTTGTGGCCGACGCTGATCGCCAGCATCGGCGGCTTCGGCGAGACAAAGGTAAAGGCGCTGAACGGCGCAAGGTTGACGGTGCCGCCGCCCGACAGGCTGGTGACCCAGGCGATCGGACGCGGCACCACGATGCCGGTGATCAGCCGGTAGGCCCGCTCGGCATCGAGGTCTGACGGATCGATCCGCATCGCAGGCCCCTCAATCGGACTTGATGTTCGCCTTGCGGACCACCGGGATCCATTTGGCGTCCTCGGCCTCGAGATAGCTCTTGAACGCCGCCGGCGTCATCGTGACGGCCTCGGCGCCGAGCGTATTGAACTTTTCGACGATCGCGGGATCCTTCAGGATCGTCGCCATCGTATCGTGCAGCTTCGTCACGATCTCAGCGGGCGTACCTGATGGTGCGAACAGGCCGGTAAAGGTCTGGCCGTCGAATTCCTTGTAACCGAGTTCGGCGAAGGTAGGCACGTCAGGTATCCACGAGGCGCGGTGGCTGCCGGTGACGGCAAGTGCGCGCACATTTCCATTCTTGATGAAGGGCAGTCCGACCGAAATCTGGTCAAAGGCAAACTGCACCTGGCCCCCGATCAGATCGTTGATGGCGGGCGCGTTGCCGCGGTAATGCGCCGTCACCCATTGGATGCCGAGCGTCGACTGTACGAGTTCGCTGAGCAAATGATTGGTGGTGCCGGCGCCGGGCGAGGCCATCGTCATCTTGCCGGGCTCGCGGCGAGCGAGATCGAAGAATTCCTTCAGATCCTTTGCCGCGACCGACGGATGCACCTCGAGCACCAATGGCGTCATCGAAATCGAGGAGATGGGCAGGAAATCGCGTTTCCAGTTGTAGGCGTCGCGCTTGGCGATCTCGGGGGCGAACAGCACCGGTCCGTTGGCGCCGACAAACAGCGTGTAGCCGTCGGGCGTCGACTTCGCGAATGCCTCGCCGGCAATCAGACCGCCGGCACCGGCCTTGTTTTCCACGATGAAGGGCTGCCCCAGCATCGTTTGCAGCTTGTCGGCGATGATGCGCGCGGCTCCATCGACATTGCCGCCGGCCGGATAGGGCACGATGAGCTTCACCGACCGTGCCGGCCATTGCTGGGCCGCGACCGGAGCGCTCGACAGCGCCGTCATCAATGCCGTGACCGCGATGCCGGCGATGGCGAAAAATCTCATTGCATCCTCCCGAAAGGCCTAAGCAGCTGGAGCAATCCGCTGCCTCGTTGTTGTGGGCGAGCTTCAGCCCGTCCGCCTATACGTTGATCCGATCTTGCCCCGCGGGCTTCCCTTGTCGATGGAATTGTGGTGTTTTTGTCCACATTATGGACATCGGACGAACCTGGATGACGGATGGACGGCGGCGTGACAGACCGGAGCCGCAGCAGGGCGGGCAGGCGATCCGCCGCGCCTTGACCGTGTTGCGGATTCTAGCGGCCGGCCGGGAAACCGGCGTGCCGTTGTCGGAGGTCGTTCGGGCAACGTCCCTCACCCGTCCCACCGTCCACCGGATCGCGCAGGTGCTGATCGAGGAAGGCATTGTCGAGCGCAGCGCCCAGACCGGACGCTACGCGATCGGCCGCCAGGTGGCGGAACTGGCGCTGGCGCGGCAATCGCGCTCGCCGCTGCTGGTCGCGGCCGAGCCTTATCTGGCGCGGGCGTCCGCACAGCTCGGCGATACCTTGTTCCTGACGGTGCGCACCGGGCTCGATACGCTGTGCGTCGCGCGGCGCATCGGCTCATATCCGATCCAGGTGCTGTCGATCGAGGTCGGCGCGCGGCGGCCACTCGGGGTCTCCAGCGCGGGCGTGGCCATTCTGGCCGCGATGCCGGCTCCGGAGGCGCGCGGGATCGTCCTCGCCAACGAGGCACGATTCATGGCCTATCGCACCGACCTGCCGACGGTACTGGGACAAATCCGGCTCGCGCGGCGCCGGGGCTATAATTTGCGCGACGTCGGCCTCGTGCAAGGAACGAAATCGCTCTCGGCCTGGATCAGGAGTCCCGACGGTCAGCCCGCGGCGGCGATTACCCTTTCCGCGGTAAGAAACAGGCTGAGCCCGCGCCGTGCCGTCGAAGTGTCGGATGTCCTCATCGCCGCTGCACGAGAGATCGAGCGAACCATACCGAATGCGTCAGGCGGCTAACGGGCGGACTTCCGAACGAAACACAGCGTAACATCGGACTCTAGTCTAGGACTTGTCTTTCAAAAACACCCGGCTGGCGAGCACGTCCGACGCCTGCAGCGACATCACGTCGTCGGCGTCCAGCATGCGGTCGAGATCGGCGACGAGACGATTGGCCTGCCGCAGCCGCATGCGGTCGAGCGCGTTCCGGATCGAGCGCGCGTTGGAGAACAGCGGCTGGGTGACGCGTGCCGCGATGTAGCGGGTGAACGCCTCCCGCGCCTCGTCGCTGAACTTGTAGTTCATGTCGTGCAGCATCAGCTCGGCGATGGCGAGCAGCTCATCATTGGAATAATCCGGAAAATCGATGTGATGGGCGATGCGGGAGCGGAAGCCCGGATTGCTGGCGAAGAATTTTTCCATGCGGTCGCCATAGCCGGCAAGGATCACCACCAGATCCTCGCGCTGCGATTCCATCACCTGCAGCAATATCTCGATCGCTTCCTGGCCGTAGTCGCGTTCATTGTCCGGCCGATTGAGGTAATAGGCCTCATCGATGAACAGCACGCCGCCCATCGCCTTCTTCAGCACCTCCTTGGTCTTGGGCGCGGTGTGGCCGATATATTGCCCCACCAGCTCATCGCGGGTGACCGAGACGACATGGCCGCGGCGGACGAAACCCAGCCGGTGGAGAATGCCCGCGATCCGCAGCGCCACCGTGGTCTTGCCGGTGCCGGGATTGCCGGTGAACGACATGTGCAGCGTCGGCGTGTCCGTGGTCAGATTCATGCGCTTGCGGATACGTTCGATCAATAGCAGCGACGCGATCTCGCGAATGCGGGTCTTGACCGGCTTCAGCCCGATCAGCTCGCGGTCGAGCTGGGTCAGGATCTCCTCGATGCCGACGGCCTCGAGCTCTTCGCGGAGATTGACCCGGTCTGTCATTGGTGAGGCATCCAAATCCATGTGCGAACCACCTTTCGAGAAAAAAACTCCGTCGCCACCCTTATGGCGACGGAGCAGTACTTCCGGCTGGGGTCGATGAGGGAGCACCGCCGGCCGGCAGGGTAAAAGGTGAGCTAGCCGTAACGACCGCCTTCCGGGCGATCGACCGCGTAGGACTTCGTGGTGTAGCGAATGTTGCGGCCGGCCATCTCGTGCCGCTCGAGGCGGAAGCCGGGTTCGTCCTTTGGCCGGTTGACGATGAAGGACAGCCGCACCGATTCCCAGCCGTGGCTGTTATCGAACGCCGACATTCGGATGTAGCTGTTGCCATATACCTTGCGGCATTGAGCGAGCTCCATCATCACGCCGGCAGCGTCGCGGAGATCGAACATCGGCAATCCCCACATCTCCCAAAAACTGTTGCGGGGATGGGGGTCGTCGGTGAATTCGATGTTCACCGCCCAGCCCTTCTCCAGGCAATACTGGACCTGGCGGGTGATCTGCTCGTCGGTGAGGTCAGGCAGGAACGAGAAGCAGCCCTGGGTGACACGCATAATATCAGCTCCTTACATTGCGACGCTGGGTGTGGGGACGTAGTCCGGCATGTCGGTCGATTCATAATTGAAGGTGACGTTCTTCCAGACCTCGAGCGCCGATTTCAGCGGCGTGCAGGTCTCTGCCGCCTTGGCGAGAATTTCCGGCCCTTCGCGCAGATAGTCGCGGCCCTCGTTGCGCGCGAGGATCATCGCTTCCAGCGCCACGCGGTTGGCGGTAGCGCCAGCCTGAATGCCCATCGGGTGACCGATGGTGCCGCCGCCGAACTGCAGGATCACGTCTTCGCCGAGATGATCGAGCAGCTGGTGCATCTGCCCGGCGTGAATGCCGCCGGATGCGACCGGCATCATCCGGTTGAGGCTGGCCCAGTTCTGGTCGAAGAACACGCCGTGCTCGAGCCGCACCGGATTGTAGTCCTCGCGGCAGATGTCGTAATAGCCGCGCGTGGTCGCCGGATCGCCCTCGAGTTTGCCGACCACGGTGCCGGCATGAATATGATCGACACCCGCGAGCCGCATCCATTTCGCGATGACGCGGAACGAAACACCATGACTGCGCTGCCGCGTATAGGTCGAATGCCCTGCCCGATGCAGATGCAGGATCATGTCGTTGCGGCGCGCCCATTTCGCCATCGACTGGATCGCGGTGTAGCCGATGACGAGATCGATCATGATGATGACCGAACCGAGTTCCTTGGCGAATTCGGCGCGTTCGTACATGTCCTCCATGGTTCCGGCGGTGACGTTGAGATAGGTACCCTTGATCTCGCCGGACGCGGCCTGCGCCTTGTTGACCGCCTCCATGCAATAGAGGAAGCGCTCGCGCCAATGCATGAACGGCTGCGAGTTGATGTTCTCGTCGTCCTTGGTGAAGTCGAGCCCGCCCTTGAGCGCCTCATAGACCACGCGTCCGTAGTTGCGGCCGGAGAGCCCAAGCTTCGGCTTCACGGTGGCCCCGAGCAGCGGGCGGCCGAACTTGTCCATGCGCTCGCGCTCGACCACGATGCCGGTCGCGGGGCCCTGGAATGTTTTGACATAGGCCACCGGCAGCCGCATGTCTTCCAGCCGCAACGCCTTCAGCGGCTTGAAGCCGAACACGTTGCCGATGATCGACGCCGACAGATTGGCGATCGATCCATTCTCGAACAGGTCGAGATCGTAAGCGATGTAGGCAAAATATTGCCCCGGCGAGTTCGGCACCGGATCGACGCGGTAGCACTTTGCGCGGTATTTCTCCGCCGCCGTCAGCCGGTCGGTCCACACCACGGTCCAGGTCGCGGTCGAGGATTCGCCGGCCACCGCCGCCGCGGCTTCGATCGGGTCGACACCATCCTGCGGCGTGACCCGGAACAGCGCGATGATGTCGGTGTCCTTTGGCACATAGTCGGGCTCCCAATAGCCCATCTTCTTGTATTCCATAACGCCTGACTTGTAGCGTTCCTTGCCGCGAATGGTCATCGAGTGCTGGTTCATACTGGTTTCCTCATGTTGCGTGCGGCGGCTGGTCGGGACCGTGGGGATCAAAAGGTCATGCGGCATTGGTCATCTCCCCGATGCGTGGATCGAGCGCGCCGGAGCGATAGCGTCTCGCCATCTCGGCCAAGGGAACGACCTTGATCTTCGAGGCGTGACCAGCGGTGCCGAATTGCTCGAAGCGCTCACGGCAAAGGTCGCGCAGCGCGTCCATCGCGGGCTTGAGGAATTTGCGTGGGTCGAATTCGCTTCGGCTTTGCGTCGCGACCTTGCGGAACGCCGCGGCCATCGCCAGCCGGCAGTCGGTGTCGATATTGACCTTGCGGACGCCATGCTTGATGCCGCGGACGATCTCCTCGACCGGCACGCCCCAGGTCTGCGGCATCTCGCCGCCGAACTGGTTGAACATGTCCTGCAGCCGCTGCGGCACCGAGGAGGAACCGTGCATCACCAGATGCGTATTTGGCAGCCGGCGATGGATCTCCTCGACCACCCGCATCGCGAGGATATCCCCGTCCGGCTTGCGCGAGAACTTGTACGCCCCGTGCGAAGTGCCCATCGCGATCGCCAGCGCATCGACTTTGGTGGCGCGGACGAAATCGACCGCCTGGTCGGGGTCGGTCAGCAGCTGATCGCGGCTGACCTCACCCTCGACGCCGTGACCGTCCTCCTGTTCGCCGCCGCCATGCTCCAGTGAACCGAGCACCCCCAGTTCGCCCTCGACCGAGGCGCCGATCCAGTGCGCCATGTCGACCACGCGGCGGGTGATGTTAACGTTGTAGTCGTAATCCGCCGCAGTCTTGGCGTCGGCCTTGAGCGAGCCGTCCATCATGACGGACGTGAAGCCATGCTTGATCGCGGTGGCACAGGTTGCTTCCTCGTTGCCGTGGTCCTGATGCAGACAGAGCGGAATCTGCGGATGCATCTCCTCCAGCGCGTCGATCATCTTCGAGAGCATGATGTCGTTGGCGTAGGAGCGCGCACCGCGCGAGGCCTGGATGATGACGGGCGCATCGACGGCAGCCGCCGCCTCCATGATCGCAAGGCCCTGCTCCATATTGTTGATGTTGAACGCCGGCACGCCGTAGCCGCGCTCGGCGGCATGATCCAGCAATTGCCTCAATGTGATCCTGGCCATCGGCCCCTCCGTGTCGTTGTCTGTTTGCAGGCGATCATGTGTCGTTCACCGCCATTCTCGCGCGCGCGATGCAGCGCAGGGCAGCCTTCGCTACTCCGTCAGCGGTGATGCCGAACTCGCGGTAGAGCGTTTCGGCCGGTGCGGAGGCGCCAAAGCCGGTCATGCCGACGAATTCGCCGTCATCGCCGAGCCAGCGCGCCCAGTCGCCTTCGACCGCGGCTTCGACACCGACCCGCGGCACGCGTCCGAGCACCGCGGTCCGATATTCGCGCGATTGCTGGCGAAACAATTCGAAGCACGGCGCCGAGACCACGGCCGCGCGGACGTCGACGCTTGCCAGCAGTTCGGCCGCGTGCATGGCGATCGATACTTCCGAGCCGGTGGCGATCAGGGTGACGTCACGGCCTTCCTCCGGATCGACCACGACGTAAGCGCCGAACGCGACCAGATTCTGCTCGCCGGCTTCGCGGAACGTCGGCATCGCCTGCCGCGACAGGCACAGCAGCGACGGGCTATTTTGGGCGCGCAACGCACAATCCCAGGCTTCTGCGGTCTCAATGGCATCGCCGGGGCGAAACACCAGCAGGTTGGGGATCGCCCGCAGCGATGCCAGATGCTCGACCGGCTGGTGAGTGGGGCCATCCTCGCCCAACCCGATCGAGTCGTGCGTCATCACATGGATGACGCGGATACCCATCAACGCCGCCAGCCTGATCGCGGGGCGGCTGTAGTCGGCGAAGCTGAGAAACGTACCGCCATAGGGAATGAAGCCGCCATGCAACGCGATACCGTTCATCGCCGCCGCCATCGCGTGCTCGCGGACGCCGTAGTGAATGTAGCTGCCGTTGAGACAATCGGCCTGCACCGGCCGATGTGTCTTGGCGCGCGTCAGGTTGGAATGAGTCAGATCGGCGGAGCCGCCGAGCAGGTTCGGCAACGCCTCGGCGATTCCGTCGATCACCAGCTGCGAGGCCTGCCGGGTCGCGATATCAGGCCGCTCGGCGGCGAAGCGATCGCGCAGGCCCGCCATCGCGTCGACGTAGCCGCACGGCAGATTGCGATTGAGGGCATCGTGAAACGGCGAGCGCGCCACGGCACAGCGCTTGGTCCGCTCGATCCAGCTGCGGCGGGCGGCATGCCCGCGTGCGCCGGCGTTGCGCCATTGCGTCGCGATATGCTCCGGAACCTGGAACGGCGGATGCGGCCAGTTCAGCGCATCGCGGGTCTTTGCGACTTCATCGGCGCCGAGCGGCGCGCCATGGGCTTTTTCGCTGCCCTGGCGGTTCGGCGCCCCGAAGCCGATCAGCGTGCGGCAGGCGATCAGCGACGGCCGGTCGCTGGTGCGGGCCCGTTCGATGGCAGCGGCGATGGCTTCGGGGTCGTGGCCGTCCATCCGGCAGGCCGACCATCCGGAGGCCTTGAACCGTGCGAGCTGGTCATCCGAACACGACAGCGAGGTCGCGCCGTCGATCGAAATCTCATTGTCGTCGAACAGCACGATCAGGCGATTGAGCCTGAGATGGCCCGCCAGCGAGATCGCCTCATGGCTGAGGCCCTCCATCAGGCAGCCATCGCCTGATATCACATAGGTGAAGTGATCGACGTAGTCGTCGCCGAAGCGCGCGTTCATCAGCCGTTCGGCGAGCGCCATCCCCACGGCCGTGGCGATGCCCTGCCCGAGCGGCCCGGTGGTGGTCTCGACGCCGGGGGTATGGCCATACTCGGGATGTCCCGGCGTTTTCGATCCCCATTGCCGAAAGGCTCTGAGCTCGTCCGAGGTCACGCCCTCATAGCCCGTCAGGTGCAGCAGCGCATACAGCAGCATCGAGCCGTGACCGGCTGATAGCACGAAGCGATCGCGGTCAGGCCATGCCGGGTCGGCCGGATCGAATTTGAGGAATCGCGAAAACAGAACGGTGGCGACGTCAGCCATGCCCATCGGCATGCCCGGATGACCGGATTTCGCCTGCTCGACCGCATCGATCGCCAGAAAGCGGATCGCATTGGCCATCTCCGCGTGCGAAACATCCGGATAGCCGGCAATACGGGACAGGGGAGCGTTCATGTCGTGCGCCTCTTGCGTTCCATCAGTTGCAGGATCAGCGGGGTGAGA
Source organism: Bradyrhizobium sp. AUGA SZCCT0182 (assembly GCF_018130185.1). Taxonomy (NCBI): domain Bacteria; kingdom Pseudomonadati; phylum Pseudomonadota; class Alphaproteobacteria; order Hyphomicrobiales; family Nitrobacteraceae; genus Bradyrhizobium; species Bradyrhizobium sp. AUGA SZCCT0182. Next base: position 119,561 of record NZ_JAFCLY010000010.1, read on the forward strand.
ATGAGCTGCATCGCCAGATCGAGTTTCGCGCCGTGGATCACGATCGAATTGGCGCGCGACATGAAGCTGTGCGGAATCATCGACAGCAGGTACGGAAAATCGATGCCGCGCGGATTCCTTAGGCGGATCACCACCATCGATTCATCCGGCGTTGGAATCCAACGCGCGATGAACGGGTTCGACGTATCGACGGTCGGCACGCGCTGGAAGTTGATGTCGGTCTCGGCGAATTGCGGACAGATGTAGTTCACGTAGTCGGGCATGCGCCGCAGGATGGTGTCGGTCACCGCCTCCGCGGTATAGCCGCGGGCGCTGCGGTCGCGGTGCAGCTTCTGGATCCATTCCAGGTTGATGACCGGCACGACGCCGATTTTGAGATCGGCATGCTGTGCGACGTTGACCTTGTCGGTGACCACAGCGCCGTGCAGTCCTTCGTAGAACAGCAGGTCGGAATTCTCAGGCAATCGGCGCCAGTCGGTGAACGTGCCCGGTTCGGCGCCGTACAGTTTCGCCTCTTCGTCGTCGTGGATGTAGTGACGCGTCGTTCCGGTGCCGGACTCGCCGTAGTCCCGGAACACCCGTTCCAGCTCGACGAACAGGTTGGTTTCCGGGCTGAAATGGCTGAAATGCTTGTTGCCACGCTCGGCTTCCTCCAGCATTTTCGTGCGCATCTCGAAGCGATTGTAGCGGTGGAAGGCGTCGCCTTCGATATAGGCCGCAACCACCTTTTCGCGGCGGAAGATCTGCTCGAACGTCTTCTTCACCGACGTCGTGCCGGCGCCCGACGAACCCGTGATTGATATGATGGGATGAGCCCGCGACATGTCGTTCGCCTCGTCAGAGAAACAGACCGCGCCGCGCAAACAGCGGTGCGTCGCTATTGTCGAACATCGGTTCGATCCTGTCGTGAATGGCCGTAACGTCGCGCACGTGGTGCACGGATCCCATGATCAGCGGCACCCGCTGATGCGGGGTTTTCGCAGCCAGTTCCAGAATTCGCCGGCGCCCGGTCGACGCCGCGCCTCCCGCCCATTCCATGATCAGCGCCATTGGATGGGCTTCGTACAGCAGGCGAAGCCGCCCTTCCCGATAGCTCGGGCGGGCATCGGCCGGATAAAGGAACACGCCGCCACGCACCAGGATGCGAAGCGCTTCGGCCACCAGCGAACCGATCCAGCGCATGTTGAAATCCGCCTCGCCTCCGCCGCTGGTGCCGGAGAGGCACTCGTCGATATAGGTGCGGACCGGCCCGTGCCAGTGGCGGTGATTGGACGCGTTGATGGCGAACTCCGGCATATTGCGAGCGATCTGCACGGCCTGCCGGGTCCGCACGAACTCCTGCGCGTGGCGGTCGAGCATAAAGACATCGACGCGCGCATTGAGCGCGAGGACGAGCGTGGTCTGCGGACCGTAGACGATGAAACCCGCGGCGCACTGCGCCGTGCCGGGCTCGAAGAAGGTCGAAAGCAGGTCATTGCCCCTGGGGCGGATCGAAAAGATGGTGCCGACCGAGATATTGTTGTCGAGGTTGGCCGACCCATCGAGCGGATCGATCGCAACACAGAACGGCGCCGAGGGACGCAAGGTTTCCGGCAGCGCCGCTTCCTCGGAAAGAACCGCCGCCACCGGGGTGCCGCGCAAGGCGCGCCGTATCATTTCATCGGCGGCGACATCGATATCCTTTTGCTGATCGCCGTCAGGATTGATGCCGCCGTTCTGCCCGGTGATGCCTGCGAACGGTCCATCCGCGATCAACCCGGCAAGTTCGATGGAAGCGGCGGCAATCGCCTTGATCACGTCGGCAAGCGCAGCGCCATGCAGCGGCGTCTGCAACGCGGACCGATCGAGATGTGAACGCAGCGTCACGCGCTCGTCCATGGCCGTCTCCCCTGTGCCCTCTTTCGGGGGCTCTCAAGCGTCTCGCCGGTTTGGCAATCCGCGATGTCAAAGGAAACGCAGTTTGCCGAATTAGTAAAATTTTGTTATCTTTGGTCTGAGCAAAGTTTTTGTTATAAAGGGTGCGGCGATGGCAGGCCGGTTATTGCGGGAAGTGACGATCCGCCAGTTGCGTGCACTGGCCGCTGTTCAAAAAAGCCGATCGGTCACATCAGCGGCCAAACAGCTCCACCTCACCCAGCCCGCGGTCACGCTGCAGCTTCGCAATTTGCAGGCACTCGCCGGGCTGCCGCTGATCCAGCGCACCGGCGACGGCATGCTGCTGACGGATGCCGGGCGCGAAGTGCTGGCGCTGACTGAGCGGATCGAGGCGGCGATATCAGATTGCGAAACCACGATGGCGATGATGGCGGGGAAGACGGCCGGCCGCATCTCGATCGGCGCCGTCAGCACCGCGAAATATTTCGTGCCGTTCATGATTTCAGGATTTTCGAAGCGTCACCCGGACGTCGAAGTCACGCTCTCGATCGGTAACCGGCAGGAGATCGGCACGGCGCTACGCGGCTACGATCTCGACTTTGCGATCATGGGCCGCCCGCCGGCCGACATCGACATGAACGTTCACCTGATCGGCGATCACCCCCACGTCATCATCGCGCCGACGGGACATCGGCTGGCGCGAAAATCCCGCATCGCGCCGGGCGAGCTTGCGAGCGAGACTTTCCTGACGCGCGAACCCGGATCCGGAACGCGCGGCCTGATGGAGCAGCTGTTCGAATCCGCCGGCATTCGTCCCAAGATCGGCCTTGCCATGACCAGCAACGAGACCATCAAGCAGGCCGTGATCGCAGGTTTGGGCATTGCATTCATTTCCGCGCACACGGTGGCTACCGAACTCGACGAACGGCGATTGACTGTGCTCGACGTTGATGGCCTTCCCGTGGTCCGGCAATGGTTCGTGCTCGCCCGCAAGGACAAGGTCTTGCTGCCGCCGGCGCAGGCGATGCTCGATTTCCTCAGCACCAGGGGCAAGCAGTTTCTGCCGCGCACCTATGGCCGCCTGCGTCTCACCCGGCCATCAACCCGCAAAAAGCGCGGCTGAAATGCCCCGCAAGTTCTGCTCACGCTGCTACCTTGGCCAAGGAACCCGGTACTCTGGAAGGCGCAATGCTCTCTCGTATCAAATCGTGGGCGAAGGGCCTGAAACGCGACGCTCACGCGATCTATCTCGCGTCCCGCGATCCGCGCGTGCCGTGGTACGCGAAGGCGCTCGCCATTGCCGTTGCCGGATATGCGCTGTCGCCGATTGACCTAATTCCGGACTTCATCCCCATCATCGGTTATCTCGACGAGTTGATCCTGCTCCCTTTGGGCATCTGGCTCGTGGTGACGCTGATTCCCGATGAGATCATGGTCGAGTATCGCGCCAAGGCGAACGCGGCCGCGCAGCGTCCGACCAGCCGGGCAGGAATGGCTGTTATCATCCTGTTGTGGATTGCAGGCGCATTGGTGTTGGGATGGATCGGCCATGCCTGGTGGAACCGGCCGTGAAGGCCGGCTTTGATCGGCATCCCGTGACGCGCCGTTCGTTTAGAACGTCGCCTTCAGGCCTGCGTAGAAGGCGCGCGGCCGCGCCGGGCTGAGCGAACGCGCATCGGTGAAGGGCGCACCGCCATTGGCGAAGTTGGGCACGTCGCCCGTATCGAAGAAGGTGCCGAAGGTCGCATAGCGGTTGTCGAAGATGTTGTCCGCACGGGCGTAGATCTGGAACGTCTTGTTGATCTGATACGAGGTGTGCAGGTTGAAAACCGCATAGGACGGCAGGCGCTGCGCCTGATTGGATTCGTCGCCCGCAAAGTACTGGTTGCCGACGAACAGCGCATCGCCTCCGACCTTGAAGGCGTCTGTGACCGAATAGTCGATGCCGAACTTGATCCGGTTGCGGGGGATCGCCGGAATTCGATTGCCCGGCAGGATCTGGACATTGCCGTTGTCGTCGGCGAACGGGCTGTTGGAGCCGACTTGCAGCACATCGAGGAAGCGCGCATCCACGAGGGCATAGCTGGCATAAAGTTGCAGTGTCTTCGACGTCAGATTGACCTGGGCCTCGATGCCCTGGCGCCGTGTCGAACCCACGTTCTGGAAGTAACCAAATCCCTGCAGCTCCGGGCTCGGAATCGCGAGGATATCATCGGCATTGGTGGCGCGGAACGCACCAACTTTCCAACTCAACGTTCCGATATTCAGCTCCGACGTTCCGCGGAAGCCTGCCTCGATGGTGCGGGACACGACTTGTTTCAGCGGCGGGTCGGCGATGAGGAATGCGGCAATGAGACAGGGGCGCAAGGGGTCGGCGCACGCAAGCTCCAGCGGGGTCGGTGCTCGATTGGCCTCGGAATACCCCGCATAGGCAGTCAAGGCGGGTGTGATCTTGTAGGTGCCGCCGATCATCGGATTGAAGCGGGTAAACGTATGCTCGCCGTTGAGCGCCGTACCGATCTGATCCTCCAGCTTAATATGCGCATGGTTGAACCGGCCGCCGCCCGTGATCGAAAATCTATCGGTAACGTCGAACGTGTCTGACGCGTAGAGCCCGGTGTAGCGGTTGGTGGCGCGAAGCGAAACCGGGCCGATCGCGATCGGCTCGCCGGATGGTCCGAGATAGATGCCGCTGCCGTTGACGACGTAGTTCGAACCGATGGTGCCGAGTTCGGCGCTGGCCCCGAACCGGGTGACGCCGGAGTCGATACTGGCGCCGACCATGAACTGATTGTTGTGCCCGAACAGCTGGTCGGTATTGGTTGCCTGCAGGGTTGCCCCCGTCGTGACCGAACGGGTTGTGGTCCGGTCGATCTGTCCCAGCACGGCGTTGTCAGGGAAGGGATTGGCAAGCTGGACGCCGTTCAGGCCATTCGCCGGGACGTCGTCGTCGTTAAAGCAAAGCAGGCCCGGATCGGCCGCGCATCGCTCCGTCTCGGTCGGATTGCCATCCACCGTTTTTTGCCTGAAAGCGCGGACGCGCGCCGAGCCTTCGATCGTCCAGGTCGGCGTGGCCTCGACCTTTCCGGTCAGATTGGCATATGCAACCTGGTTGGATGTCGTCTGCGGCGTGGTGTAGGTGGCGCCCCAGTAGTTCTGCAGCAGTTCAGCCGGCACCGTCGCAGCCGCGCCGAAATTGTTCTTGGCGACGCCCACATTGAGGTGAAATTCACTGCTATCGGTCCGGTAGCCGACATCGCCGTAGAACCGGCGAATGGCCGACTCCGAAAAATTGCGAAAGCCGTTGTCACGCACGCCTTCCAGCGCGCCATAGACGGAAAAATTGTCGATCTGCTTGCCATACTGCGCCGAACTCTGGATGCGCCCGAACGAACCGCCCATCGTGTTGATTTCGGCGCCGCGATAGTTGAAGCCATCCTTCATCTGAACGTTGACGGCGCCGCCCAGCGCATTGAGACCGAAGGCGGGATTGTTGGTGACGACGGTGACCGACCTGATCGCGGCCGTCGGGATCAAGTCCCAGTTGACGGTGTCGCCGAACGCTTCGTTGACGCGCACGCCGTTCTGGTAAACCGCCAGTCCCTGAGGCGTACCGGCGACCGGAGATGCGACGAAACCCCGAAACTGAATATCGGGCATGAACGGATTTCCGGTCGTATCACTGATGATGATACCCGGCACCTGTTGCTGTAATGCGTCCGCGATGTTGAGCGAGCCGGTGCGCGTAATCTGTCCGGCTCCGACCGCATTGACGCTTGCCGCCACCTTGTCGACATCCATTCCAGAACCCGCCGTCGGCGTGGGCGCGGTCGGATAGACGAAAACCCTGCGGACGTTCCTGGTCGCCCGGGGCGCATTTCTGCTGCGGGCGGGCCTGGCAGCTGTCCCCGGCGAAACCACCTCGATCGCGGGTAGGACCTCGGTCGCACCGGGCGCGTCCTGGGCTTGAGCACAGTCACTCCCGGGAACCAGACACAGTGATATTGTCCCGATAAACAGGAACCGCGCGCCCATTTTACTTCGTCCCGTCCCAATCCGGCTGCATTGATGTCCGCCGGTACGCCGCCGGCGATCTTAGGGCGTCAAAAAAAGTTGCGCACCATACAAAACGTCCCGAACGAGGTCGGGAAAAATTCCCGATCATCGCCCCACGTCTCGGGGAACCAAGGCCTCGACCGTTACGCCGCGATCTCCTGATGCAATCGTAAGCGAGCCGCCCAGCGCCAAAATGCGCTCGCGCATGCCGGTTAGCCCGAAGCCCAGCTTGTGATCGGGCCCCAATCCGTTGCCATTGTCACGAACCCGCACCAGCGCGCCGCCGCGGCCGGTACGCGCAAGCCCCACAGGCAGTTCGGCCGGTTCAACGCTTACCTTGATGCTGGTCGCACCGGCGTGGCGAAATACATTGGTCAGCGCTTCCTGAATGGTGCGGTAGATCGTCAGATCAGCCGTCTCGCCGGTGTCGCCCAAGGAGGGCGAGATCGCCGTTTCGATAGCAACTTCGGGGTGCGACTCGCCCCACAGGCGCAGCAGCGCGCCGAGCGCCTCGCGAAGGCCGAGTTCCGTCAGTCCCACGGGGCGCAATTTTTCAAGAACCCGCCGATTGGACGCCTGCAAGGCATTCAGCTGTTCCAATATGGCACTGCCGTGCCTTCGCGTGGCCTCCGCGCTCGGATCCCCCACCTCCGCAATCCGCGTCAGCGCGCTGGCGTGCACCCGCAACGCGAAGAGATAGGGTCCAAATTCATCATGCAGTTCGCGGGCAATTTCCTTGCGTTCGACATCCTGCAGCGAGACGACGCGCTCGGCGAGGCGCCGCTTGTCTTCAACGGCATCGCCCAGAGTGGCCGCAAGGTGATTCAACTTGTCGCAAATGGCAACGAGTTCCGGCGGCCCGTCCGGTTTCACGCGCGTGTCGTAACCGCCGGCTTCGATCTTCGCCATCGCACCCGAAAGGGTCTGGATCGGCGCGAGCGCCCGGCCAACGACCCTGCTGGTAATGAGGAAAAGAACGATCGCAATCGCGGCGCCGATCAGGAGCTGGGTGAATATCCCGTCCCAGATTTCGGCCACCTCGTCGTTCGGATGCGACGTGATCAGCAGCGCGTCCGGTTTTCCCTTGATCGAAATCGGCACGTTCACCGTGGTCTGTTCGGGGTGAACAAGCCTGACAAACCATGCCGGCGGCGAGCGTACGTCGGCATTGTCGTCCGGCTTGTCCGCGATCCCGGATCTTGCGATGGCTTCGCTCTGTCGCGTGATGCTGACGTGACGCAGCTTGTTGAGGTCGTGGACAATCTGGTTCAGTCGCGCTTCGGGATCCGGCGCCTCTTTTAGTCCTGCAACGATCGTATCGATGAACTCGCGCGCCAATCGTATGACGCTTTGATCTTCAGCCTGAACCCGGGGCCCGGCCTCGAGCACCAACCGCGCAACATTGATGGCCAGACCAAGCGTGAGGACGAGCGCGAGCAGCAGGTTGATCCGGGCACGTAACGAAAGCTTTTGCCACATATCATTTGTCCAGGAGTGAAATCGCCTTTGCCTGAGAGCGAACTCGTCTTCAATTCATCATCGAGCAGAGCGTTGACAGATAAAACCGGCGTCTATCTAATCGAAGCGTATAGCAACATCGCCCGGGTTGCATGACCATCGACGGCAGGTATCGCCCCGAAGTCTGCGCCGGTGTTTCACCTGATGCGGTGCACAACGGGATTGACGCGGCTATTCGGGACCAATGCCAATGCGCGTTCTGATCGTAGATGATCATCGCATCGTCGCTTCGGGCTGTCGTGCCTTGTTCGCGGACGAGCCGGAGATCGATGTCGTGGAAGCCTCCGACGCGGAGAGCGGCGAGCGCGTGTTCGGCGAACTGCATCCCGATATCTGCGTGCTCGATATCAACCTGCCGACGGTGTCCGGCTTCGAACTGGCGCGACGCCTGCTCGGGCGCGATGCGTCGGCGCGTATCATCATGTTCAGCATGAACGATGACCCGGTATTCGCCGTGCGCGCCATCGACGTCGGCGCCAAGGGTTTTGTCTCCAAGACCGGAGATCCCCAGGATCTTGTTGACGCCATCCGCGAGGTAGCAAAGGGCGGGGTCTATTTGCCGCCGGCGATCGCGCAAAGCATTGCATTCGCCGGACCCTCGTACGCAAGGAGCCCGCTTTCAAAACTGACGGCGCGCGAGATGGAGATACTTCGCCTGCTCAGCGCAGGCAAATGCCTGTCCGAAATCGCGTGGCTGGTCCATTCCTCCTACAAGACCGTCGCCAATACATCCTCGATCATGCGCCACAAACTCGGCGTGCGCACATCCGCCGAACTGGTGCGGCTGGCCATCGACAACGGCGTGGCCTAAAGACGGCGCGACGCGGCACGGCAACGGAGAGTTCATGACAGTCCAGACGGTTTCGCTCAACAAATCGCATGGCGGCACGCAAGGCGTTTACAAGCACGCCAGCGCCGAGACCGGGACCGACATGACGTTTTCGGTCTATGTCCCTCCCCATCAGGATGGCGCAAGGCTGCCGATGGTCTGGTATCTATCGGGACTGACCTGCACCCACGCCAACGTCACCGAAAAGGGTGAGTTCCGCAGCGCCTGCGCTGAACTCGGACTGGTCTTCGTCGCGCCGGACACCAGCCCGCGCGGCGACAAGGTGCCCGATGATCCCGCCGGTGCCTACGATTTCGGGCTCGGCGCCGGCTTTTATGTCGACGCAACACAGGCGCCGTTCGCGCGTAACTACAGGATGTGGAGTTATGTCACGGAAGAACTGCCGAAACTGGTCGCCGCGAATTTCCCCGTCGATGCCGGGCGGCAATCCATCCTCGGTCATTCGATGGGCGGCCATGGTGCACTGACCGTCGCACTGCGCCATCCCGACCGGTACCGCGCCGCCAGCGCCTTTGCGCCGATCGTTGCTCCCTCACAAGTACCGTGGGGCATCAAGGCGCTGGGAGGCTATCTCGGCGGCGACGGGCAGGCCTGGCGCAAACATGATGCGGTTGCGTTGATCGAGGACGGCGCCAGATTCTCCGATCTACTGGTGGATTATGGCGACGCCGATTCGTTTCTTGCCGAACAGCTTCGTCCCGAGTTGCTGAAAAGCGCCTGCGAGAAGGCTAACATTCCGCTCACGCTGCGCCGCCAGGGTGGTTACGACCACAGCTATTTCTTCATCTCCAGCTTCATGGGCGACCATCTGCGCTGGCACGCCGCGCGCCTGAGAGCCTGAAATTTTGCGCAGTCCATTATGGCTGGGGCCTGCCATAATTGGGCGCCAGCAGCCGGTTGCGCACGAGATAGCTCGTCGCCCGTGTCCAGGATTCATCGGTGTTGCCGCGAAAATCGGCATTCATTGCGGTGATGAGCTGTCCAGTGTGGGCGTCGCGCACGAAGATGGTCAGGTTGAGAATAAGGGTCGAGATCTTCTTCATGACACCTGTGATGACGAGATCCGCGCCGATGCGTTGCGCATACTGGACGTCGCAACCACCGCATGCCTGCAGATTGCTGCCCTCAGCGGCAGCTTTCACCGGCGAGATGTCCAGAAGCTCGAACTTGCTGGATTCCGTCAACTGCCGGCGCACCAGATCGCTGATGCGGATCAGTCGATCATGCTCGTCGGCCTGGGGCCCCCTCATCTCGCCTTCGAGGCTGGTGTCCAGCAGCTCGAAATCGAAAATCGCGAGCTTCGGCGGATCCGCACGCGCCGGCACCGACACCAGCAGCATCAGCGCGGCAAAGACAAACTGCGCTCTCATGAGCGTGATCCCTCACATCGACGGTCGAACAACGACGAAATGCGGACTTGCAAGCTAGAACAATTCAGTCAAGTTTCAAGTCGCGTGTGCTTGCGAGACAAGTATCCCTCCATCGTCGTCAAGTCGAGGAGGAGGATTCAGGGAGCGTCCATGATCCGATGGCTGATCGGCGCAATCGGACTAAGCATCGTGGCCAGTTCCGCGTTCGCGGCCGACCCGATCGACATCCGCGTCGGCTATCTCGGTCAGGCCGGCATCAAATCGAAACTGTCCCTTGTCGAGCAACCGTCGGAAAATGACGGCATCGCCGGTGCGCGTCTGGCGATCGAGGACAACAACACCACAGGCAAATTCCTCAATCAGCGTTTCTTCCTGGAAGAGATGCGATTGAAGGAAGGCGAAGATGTCGCCGAGGCGGCGACGGCCCTCGCCGACCGCAATGGCATCATCATCGCCGATCTGCCCGCCGACGGGCTGTTAAAGGCGGCCGATGCACTGCGCGATCGCAAAACCGTGCTGTTGAACAGTGGTGCGATCGACGACCGGCTGCGCGAGCAGGATTGCCGCGCCAACGTGATCCATGTTGCCCCGACCCGCTCGATGCTCGCTGACGCGCTGGCGCAGTATCTGGTGTGGAAGCAGTGGAAGCGCTGGCTGCTGGTGGTGGGCTCACACGAGCCCGACAAGCTTTACGCCGATGCGCTGCGGCGCGCGGCGACCCGCTTCGGCGCCAAGATCGTTCAGGAAAAGGTCTTCGAGGATACCGGCGGCGCGCGCCGCACCGACAGCGGTGTAACCCTGATCCAGCGTCAAATGCCGGTGTTTACGCAAGCTGCGCCGGCCTATGACGTCCTCGTCGCGGCGGACGAAAGCGAAGTGTTCGCATCCTATCTGCCCTACCGGACCTGGGACCCGCGTCCGATCGCCGGCTCGGCCGGCCTTGTGCCGACGAGCTGGGACGCGGCGCACGACCAGTGGGGCGCGATCCAGATCCAGAACCGCTTCGTCAAACTGAATTCGCGGCGCATGACGGCGCGGGACATGCAGGCCTGGACCGCCGCGCGCATGATCGGCGAAGCGACATCGCGCACCAACTCCGGCGACCCGAAATCGGTGTTTGATTTTCTCAAGCGACCGGATTTTTCGGTTGCGGCGTTCAAGGGACAACGGCTGACGCTGCGGGACTGGAACCTGCAACTACGCCAGCCGATCCTGCTGGTCGACGGCCGCATGATCGTCTCGGTTTCGCCGCAGGAGGGTTTCTTGCATCAGTACTCCGAACTCGACACACTCGGCGTCGACCGGCCCGAAACCAAATGCAAACTGAACTGAAAACGGAGGAATGGCGGATGTGGCGTCGGTGTCTGCTTTCCGGAATGGCAGTGTGGCTCGCGGCCACCAGCCCCGCTTTGGCCTTCGTCGCCTATGTATCGAATGAGAAAAGCAACACCGTATCGGTGATCGATACCGACAAATGGGCCGTCACCCATACCATCAAGGTCGGTCAGCGCCCGCGCGGTATCGAATTCACCAAGAACGGCAAATTCGTGATGGTCGCGGTCGGCGATGACGACAAGATCGAAGTGATCGATACCGCGACCCATCAGGTGGTGGACAGCCTGCCCTCCGGTCCCGATCCGGAACTGTTCACCCAGGATGCCGCCGGCAAACTCCTCTATGTCGCCAACGAGAACGACAACACGGTGACCATCATCGACCTGGAAAAGCGCGTCCGCCTCGGTGACATCCAGGTCGGCGTCGAGCCCGAAGGCATGGCCCTCAGCCCGGACGGCAAGATCCTGATCAATACGTCAGAAACCACCAACATGGCGCATTTCATCGACACCGCGACGCGCGAGATCGTCGCCAATGTGCTGGTCGATGCGCGGCCGCGCTATGCCGAATTCAAGCGCGACAGCTCCGAATTGTGGGTGTCGTCCGAGATCGGCGGCACCGTTTCCATCCTCGACCCCGCCAAGCGCACCATCACCGGCAAGATCGAGTTCAACATTCCCGGCCTGCGGCGCGAGGCGATCCAGCCGGTCGGCATCGGCATCACCAAGGACGGCAAGACCGCCTTCATTGCGCTCGGCCCCGCCAACCGCGTTGCCGTCGTCGACGCCACCACGCACAAGGTCACGAAATATCTTCTGGTCGGCCAACGGGTCTGGCACATGGCCTTTACCCCGGACGAAAAATATCTGCTGGTGACCAACGGCGTTTCCAACGACGTCTCTGTCATCGACGTGTCGGCGCAAAAGGTGATCAAGACAATCCAGGTCGGCGAGCTGCCCTGGGGGATTACGTTTGCTCAGCCATGACAGCAATCGACGCACACAGCACAGGACCCGTCTTGCCGGCCCCCCGTCCCCGGGACGATCCAGCGGCTACTCCCGCATTGTCGATCGAAGGCATCAGCCATTCTTACGGCACAAGGCGCGCTTTGATCGACGTCAGCTTCGCGGTTGCACCGGCAAGCTTCACGGCGCTGCTTGGCCTCAATGGCGCCGGCAAGAGCACGTTGTTCGCGCTGATCACGCGGCTGTTCGGAACTCAGGCTGGACGCATCGGCATTTTCGGCCACGACATCAGCCTTGCGCCAGGCGAGGCGCTGCGGCTGCTCGGCGTGGTATTCCAGTCACGGACGCTCGATCTCGATCTCTCGGTGACGCAAAACCTGCTCTATCACGCCGCCCTGCATGGCATCGCCAAGCGCGAGGCACGGCTGCGCAGCGACGAAGTGCTGACGCGCATCGGACTTGCGGACCGCGCCGGCAGCAAGGTTCGCGACCTCTCGGGCGGCCAGATGCGGCGGCTGGAAATCGCGCGCGCCTTGCTGCATCGTCCGCGCTTGCTGTTGCTTGACGAGGCGACCGTCGGGCTCGACGTCAAGGCGCGCGCCGACATTCTCGGCCACGTCCGGCAGCTCGTTATCGAGCAGGATATCGGCGTGTTATGGGCCACCCATCTGTTCGACGAGATCGTGCCCGGCGACGACCTCGTGGTCCTGCATCAAGGCCGGGTCCTTGCGCATGGCCCGGTCGAGAATATCATCGCCGACGCCGGAGCCCGTGACATCAATTCCGCATTCATGCGCTTGACCGGCGCTGCGGTGGATTCCGGGAGCCCCGCGTCATGAGCTCCACGACCGTCAGCCGACACCACAGCGGCTTCTCGCTCGCGCAATATGTCACCTGCCTGAACGGCATCGTGTGGCGCGAGGCGCTGCGCTTCGTGCACCAGCGCGAACGTTTCGTTTCGGCGCTGGTCAGGCCGCTGGTGTGGCTGTTCATCTTCGCCGCCGGCTTTCGTCAGGTCCTCGGCATCTCCATCATCCCGCCATACGAAACCTACATTCTCTATGAGGTCTATATCGCGCCGGGATTGATGGCGATGATCCAGCTCTTCAACGGCATGCAGTCGTCGCTCTCGATGGTCTACGACCGCGAGATGGGCAATATGCGCACTCTCCTGGTGAGCCCGTTGCCGCGCTGGTATCTCTTGTTCTGCAAATTGGTTGCGGGAACCGCGGTCTCATTGCTCCAGGTCTACGCCTTCCTCCTGATCGCGTGGTTCTGGGATATCGCGCCGCCGCCGATCGGCTATCTCACGGTGCTGCCGGCGCTGATCGTTTCGGGCTTGATGCTCGGCGCGCTCGGCATGCTGATCTCCTCCGGCATCAAGCAGCTCGAGAACTTTGCCGGTGTGATGAACTTCGTGATTTTTCCGATGTTCTTCGCTTCGTCCGCGCTCTACCCGCTGTGGCGGGTGCAGGAGGGAAGCCCCTTGCTCTACTATGTCTGCCTGTTCAATCCATTTACCCATGCCGTCGAACTGATACGCTTTGCGCTGTATGGGCAGATGAACTGGATTTCACTGGCCGTCGTGGTTTGCTGCACAACGGCTTTCATGATCGGTGCGATATACGCCTATGACCCATCGCGCGGCCTGGTTCGCCGCGGGCCCGCCGGAGGCGAAGCATGAGATGGCAGATCGCAATCGGGACGCTCTTCCTTGTCGCAGCATCGACCAAGGCCGGCTTGGCCGCCGATCCGCGCTATCCGGACTGGCCGTGCACCCAGGCCAAAGTCCCGGAAATCTCGCTCACCGCGGTGTGGGCCGGTCCGCCACTCGACGACGTCAAGGACAAATGGAAGGACGATGCCAAGGTGAGCCCGCTGGTGTCGAGGCTGGCCGCAAGACGGACTTCCCTTGACGACGCCCAGAAACTGATCACGGAATTTCTTGGCAGCCCGGCGACCGACAAGGCCACGACAGGCAAGCTGCTGTTCGCCGGCCTGTTCGACAGCCTCAACGCGCAGCGCGCGTCGGTCATGAACGGATTGGAACGGATCACCCGCAAGCAGCGCGAGGCCGCCGACAAGATCCGGTCCGACGTGTCCGCCCTGCATGCCCTGCAGGGTGCGTCCCCGCCCGATCAGCCCAAGATCGACGAACTCAGCAATCAAATGGTCTGGCAAACCCGGATCTTTGAGGACCGGCAGCGCGTGGTCAAATTCGTCTGCGAGGTGCCCACCGCGATCGACCAGCGGTTGTTCGCGCTCGGCCGCATGATTCAGCAGGAGATCGAGTAACGAACGCGCCGCCCATTCTACTTTGCATGGGGTTGTTTTCGCAATTTTGCGTCAGGCCCTTCATCTGCCCCCTTCCTCATCGGTTCTGGGCTCAGGCGTCGCTTCGGCGACCGGCAGGCTGGCGCGCTCCCAACCTTCGGTTCCGTCCGGGTACCAGGCCACATTGGGATAGCCGTAGGACAGGACCCGCTTCGCCGCGTTCCACGACATCCAGCAATTCTCCTGACAGTAGATCACATGCAACGCGGCCTTGTTGCCATGAGACACCCGCTCTAGCCCGCGCCGCAGATAGGCCTCGGTTGGCTCTGCCAGTTTGCCGTACCCCGTATCGGGCAACCAGATGCTGCCGGGGATGTTGAGCCGCGGCTTGTCACGCCAGACCGTGCCGGCGGGAAGATTTGGCGGCTTCGGCGCACGCGGCAGCACGTCGATAAAAACACCGCTGCCGGCGCGCCAGATCGCTTCGGCCTCTGCCGTCGTAAGGACGCGTACGCCGGCGAGGGTCGCAGGAACAGCCGCGCGATAATTATCCGTGCGATATCCGTCCGGCTCCGGCACATTCTGCTGCGCGAGAACGTTGGCTGCGAGGACAAAGGTCGCAACGACCGCGCACGCCAGCGTTCGTATCACGGCGACTTCTTCGCCGTCTCTGCGCCGATCGGCCGGTCATTCTCGTCGAGCAAGGGAACGCCGAAGTCGAGCAGTATCCTGTTGATGGCCGGCTGGTTCTCCTGGATCAGACGGTTGAGCATCCGCTTCCAGTTCTGGTCGGCCGGCCGGACGCCCATGCCGATGCGATAGACGAGCCGAGGCCCCGTGGTTTCCTTGACGAGCGGCGTGACGTGAAGCGGCGGATTTGCCTTCCCGGCGTAAAAGCCGGCGAGCGGTCCCCACAGAATGGCGGCGTCGATCTTTCCCGACGTCAGATCCTTGATCATGACTTCTGCCGATGAATCGATCCGCGTATCGACCATCAGTGGATAGGACTTGGCTTCCGCCATCAAACCATTTGCTGTCATGTTGGTGGCGGGCGGCGTGCCGGCAACAATGCCGATATGCTTGCCCTTGAGGCGCGCGTCACCCAGTGTCGCGACCTCGTCAAGGCCGCTGCCCTGCCTGACCACCAGCGCGTAAGCGGTCCGATAGTAGGGATTGGTGCCTTGCACCAGGTCGTCGCCTTGCGGGTAGCCCATGATGACGTCGCAACGATGTGCGGCGAGCGTCATCCGGACAAAGCCGGCCGCTTGCGGATAGTACGCATAGTCCAGCTTTTTCTGCAGCTTTTCGGCGAACAGCTCACCGAGCTTGTTTTCGATTCCCTCGCCCTTGTCGTTCGAGAACGGCAAATTGCGCGGGTCAGCGCAAACCCTCAGCACCTTGGGATCGATGAGCTCGATGGACAGGTCGGTGCTGTCGTTGGTCTGGGCGCCGGCGATATCGCGACCGGCGAATATTGCTGTGATCGCGAGAAGCGAGACCAGCAAGCGGCGGCGTTGTCCCCAATCTGTCATCATGCATTCCCTTCTTGATCGAACGCCCGCTATCCATCAATTGCTCAGCGTGCCAGAGCGTGCAACAGGAATATCCCCGTGCTGGATTTGTGTTGCATGCTGCGACGCAAACCAGCTCGACGAAACCCGAGATCGCTTCCGGACGAGACTGAGGCAGAAACATGGCTCATGGCGCTTCGGTTCTTGCCCTACTCGTGGTTTTCGCGACGTCGACCCTAGCGCAGGCCCAGCAGCAAGAATTGCCTGTGAGCGAAGTCGCCCCCGGAATATTCGCGCACCAGGGCCTGACCGCGCTGATGACGGGCGAGAACGACGGCGCGACCGCGAACATAGGATTCATCATCGGCGAGAGCGCGGTGGCAGTGATCGACACCGGGGGAAGCGTTCGCGAGGGCCAGCGGCTGCTTGCGGCGATCCGTGCGCGAACCGACAGACCGATCCGCTACGTCATCTACACCCACGGCCATCCGGACCATGTCTTTGGCGGCGCCGCATTCGCTGGCGATGGAACCGAGTTCGTCGGTCATCGGAACCTGCCGCGGGCGCTGGCGGCGCGCGGACCATTCTATCTCAATGCATTTCGCCGGATCATGGGTGAGAAGTCCCTGGATGGGGTGCGCATGTTACCGCCCACTCTCCTTGTCGACGGCACGGTCAAGCTCGATCTCGGCTCGCGAATCATGACCTTGAAGTCGTGGCCGGCCGCGCACAGCGACAACGACCTCACCGTGTTCGACGAGCAAACCAAAACCCTGTTCGCGGGCGATCTGGTGTTCCTTGGCCACATTCCGGTGCTGGACGGCAGTATTCGCGGATGGCTCGCCGTGACCGACGAACTCGGCACGCTTCCCGCGCAACGCGTGATTCCCGGTCACGGACCTGTGAGCGAATGGCCGGGCGCCCTCGCCGACCAACGCCGTTACCTCGAAACGCTGGCGGCCGATGTCCGCAAGCTGGTCGCCCGTGGCGCTCCGATCACGGTCGCCGCCGACACCGCCGCGGCCAGCGAGCGACCGCGATGGCAACTGTTCGACGACTACAATGCACGCAATGCAACAACCGCATTTTCGGAAATTGAATGGGAATAGCCCGCCCGATGACGTATACTGGCGACGCTACGTTCCATCCCAGCGAAGGGGTGCCGCCATGCCCGGACGTCGTTTCCACCTGCTCTGCATCGCCAGCCTCCTGAGCGTCATGCTCGTCGGCGCGCGCATTGCGCCTGCGGCAACGCCCGAGGCCAACGATCCGTGGCCCGGACTGGTACAGGACATCTTCAACAACCGCCCGATGAACGACGGCGCAGACGTGATCGCCATCGAGATGCCGTACCGCGCCGAGGATGCGGCGATCGTTCCCGTCACCCTGCGCACCAAGCTCCCGCCTAGCGACAGCCGCCGCGTGTTGAGAATCACGCTGGTGATCGACCAGAATCCGGCGCCGATGGCGGCGAAGTTCGAACTGGGTCCGGACGCCAATGTGACGGAAATCTCGACGCGCGTGCGCGTCAACAACTACACCGATGTTCATGCCGTGGCCGAACTGAGCGACGGCAAGCTCTATATGACGAAGACTTATGTGAAGGCTTCCGGCGGCTGCTCCGCACCGGCAACCAAGGTCGCCGACGAAGCCAAGAGCCGCCTGGGGCAGATGCGATACCGGCAATTCGCGCGTGCTGGTCAAGGATCTGGCCAGGGACCCACCAGCGGCACCCGCGAGGCGCAGATCATGATCGGTCATCCCAGCCATTCCGGCCTTCAGATGGATCAGGTGACCCAGCTCTACATCCCGGCCTTCTTCGTCGACCAGTTGCGGCTGTGGCAGGACGATAGTCTGGTGCTGGCGATGGAAGGCGGAATCTCGATCTCGGAAGATCCTAACATCCGCTTTACCTATGTTTCGAACGGCGCGACGCGCTTCCGTGCCGAAGCCAGGGATACCAAAGGCCACGTATTCCAGAAGGAATGGAAGGTCGACGATTCCGGGATCTGACGCAACGCGGCGGGGCAATACCGCCAGCACATCGCGACGACGTCTAGAAACATCGTACTTCTAGAAACATCGCACTTCCGCTTCGGCCTGTGCGCGCCTGAGATCATTGAGCGCGTTCGCCGCCTGCTCTGACGTGCGGAACTGCCCGCCCAGATTGCCCCTGACCTGCGCCATGCTCAGGACGGTTTCAGCCGAGACATAGCGCTCATAGGGTACGATCGACGCGATGATATCGATCGAGCAGGAGCATTGTTCGATCGCCTGCCGCGTCTCGCCATTCGCCTTGAGACAACCAAAGACGTATTCGGCGCGCGCCGACGTCGGATAGTCGTTGATCACTTCGGCCCGCGCCATCGTTGCCATCGCCGTCAACGCTGACAACGCGGCGACAATACGTCGTACCGATCCGACAGCTGACATGATCTTCCTCCCGCTACGAAGCGTGGAAGCTATGCTATGACAGTCCTCAAGAAAAGATGCGCGCGGAAACGGCTCACCATGACAATTTGCATTCGGATGCTGCTGGCTGCGGTTATTTTGGCCGTTGCGCAGGTCGGTACATGCCACAGCGCCGAGACCGTGCGGGTTGCGGTGCAAAAAACCGGAACCTTCGCGTGGGAACTTGCTGTGATCCGCGCCCATGGTCTCGACAAACAGGCCAATCTCTCGGTGGGGGTTGTCGAACTCGCGAGCCCGGAGGCGGGCAAGATCGCGCTTCGCGCCGGCAACGCCGACATCATCGTCTCCGACTGGCTGTGGGTATCGCGCGAACGCACACTTGGCGCCAAGCTGACATTCTATCCCTATTCGAGCGCGCTCGGCGCCGTCATGGTACCGGCCGCGTCGCCGATCCAGACCTTGGCCGACCTCAAGGGCCGCAAGCTCGCCGTTGCCGGCGGCCCGATCGACAAGAACTGGCTGCTGCTGCAAGCGTGGCTGAAACAGGGCGGCATCGACCTGAAGTCGGAGGCGACCATCGCTTACGGCGCGCCGCCGCTGCTGACGGCAAAGACGCTCAGCGGAGAAATGGATGCCACCATGAACTACTGGAATTTCTGCGCCGTGCTGGAAGCGAAAGGCTTCCGCCGCGTCGCCGGCGTTGAGGATCTGCTGCCGAAACTTGGCGCCACCGGCCGCACCGCGATGATCGGCTACGTCTTCGACGAAGCATGGGCGAACGCCAACCAGGACACGGTGGCCCGCTTTATCGCCATGACCCGCATGGCGAAAGAGATCCTGTCGACCTCGGATGCCGAGTGGGAGAAAATTGCGCCGCTGACCGGCGCCCCCGACACCGCAACGCTCCGCGTCTATCGCGATCGCTACCGGGAGGGAATTCCACGTCGCCCGATCGCCGACGAGGAAGCCGACGCGCGCATCCTCTACCGCGTGCTGGCTGGGATCGGTGGCCGCGAACTTGTCGGGGCGGCGCCGGAACTCGCTTCCGGCACATTCTATCACGCGATCCCGGGAGACTGAGGTGCCGCGTCTGTTTTCATTCGCCGTGTTTTTCGCAACCTGGTGGATCGCCTCGCTGCTCGCCGGCGATGCGAAGCTGCCGCCTCCGCCCACCGTGCTCGCGGCTATGCTTGCGGAAGCGAAGTCGGGCGCCTTGTTCCTCAATCTCGGCGTGACATTGGCGCGCGTGGCGCTCGCCTTCACCCTGGCGATGACGCTGGGTGCCGCCATCGGCTACCTGATGGGCCGGGTGCGGCTTGCCGATCGGCTGGGTGACCCCTGGCTGATCCTGCTGCTCAATCTGCCGGCGCTCGTGGTCATCGTGCTCGCCTACATCTGGGCCGGATTGACCGAAGTCGCCGCAATTGCGGCAATTGCCATCAACAAGCTGCCGACCGCCGTCGTTACGCTGCGTGAGGGCGCGCGGGCGCTCGACGCGGCGCTCGACGAAATGGCGACAGTATTTGCGTTGCCGCGCGGAAGGACGTTCCGGCACGTCATCTTGCCGCAACTGGCGCCCTATATCGCAGCCGCTGCGCGATCGGGACTTTCCCTGGTCTGGAAGATCGTCCTTGTTGCGGAGTTGCTTGGACGGCCGAACGGCGTTGGCTTCGAGATTGGCGTGGCGTTCCAATTGTTCGACATCCCGCTTTTGCTGGCCTATTCACTGAGCTTCGCGGCTGTCGTGCTCGTCATCGAAACCGTGTTGGTGCAGCCATTTGAGGCCCGGCTATCCCGGTGGCGCCCCCGTGCGGCTTGAGGTTGATATCGCCAGCAAGAAGTTCAGGAACGCGGCGGGCGAACAGCACGACGTGATCGCCGGCGTGGCCTTTACGCTCGATGCAGGAGAGGTTGGCGTGTTCGTCGGTCCATCCGGCTGCGGCAAGAGCACCATGTTGAGGATTCTCGCCGGCCTTGACCACGACTTTCAAGGGCGCGTCGTGCGTCCCGCCGGCGCACGAATCGGCGTCGTGTTCCAGGAACCCCGGCTGCTGCCATGGCGATCGGTCGAAGAAAACGTGCGGCTTGTCGCACCTCTGGCCGACGAGGCGAAGCTTTCAGCGCTGTTCGAAATTCTGGAATTGGGCGCACATCGCAAGCATTTTCCCGGCGAATTATCACTCGGCCTTGCCCGGCGCGTCGCGCTCGCCCGCGCATTCGCCATCGAGCCGGATTTCCTGATTCTCGACGAACCGCTGGCCTCGCTCGATGACGCGCTCGCCGTCCGTCTGCGCGATCAGATTGCCATGCTGGTCGACGGCCGTTCCGTGATGACGCTGCTGGTGACCCATGACGTGGACGATGCGGCTCGTCTCGGCGACCGCCTGTTCCTGCTGTCGCCGCGACCGGCTCGGGTTGTTGCCGACCTGCCCATCCGCACGCCGCGTCGTGCGCGGGGCGACGCCGAGATCGCTGCGATCAAGTCAGACATCATGCGGCGGATCAACGGCGGTCTCACCGAGCGGGATGCCTGATAACTGCTTGATGTGATTCAGCGAGTTTGAAAGCACCAGAAAATTTCGAGACGGCGAAAAACCGGAAACGTCTGATAAGGTAGGAAGAGCTTGAGGTTTGCCGCGGGAGGATCTGATAATGCGATGGATATTGGCCTTGGTCGTGCTGTTGTTGGCGGGCGCAGGCGAACTCGCCGCGCAGAGCAAGGGCAAGGGCATCCGGCTCTGGAACCTGACCACCTCGACAATATCGGGCTTCCAGCTATCGCCGGCCGGCAAAGACGCCTGGGGACCTAACCTGACCCTGACCGACAAGGACAAGGAGGTCGACCACGACGAACGCCTGCGCATCACGGGCGTGGAGCCCGGACGCTACGATGCCAAGGTGAGCTATCCCGACGCAAGGCAATGTCTGGTGAGAGATATCGAAATCAAGGCGGATGCCGTATTTTCGATTGCCGACAAGGATTTAAAGGACTGCAACAAGTAGACCTTGCGACGCCCTGACAAGATGGCTTCAGCCTGCGGGCGCAGCTTCGCCCTTATCCGCCCGGTCGTTGGGGCGCGGATATTCGCAGCGCCACTTCACCGCGGTCCATTTCGGATGCTCGCCGACCCATTGCGCGATATAGGGCTGCGCAGCCATGACGCATTGCCGCGGGGAAACATCCGAGGAAAACACAAGGTGCCTCTCCTCGCAGGTGGCCGGCGACAGCACGGCACACACTGTCAGTACCAAATCGATCGCATTCATGCCCGAGATCCCAGAGCTAGTGCGTTGAATAGATAACACAAACAGCTACGTAACAGGCAGCGAAAAGTTTCACCACACCGCGAAAACCCGGTACCCGGCGACCTCGTGTTAGCCGCACAGGCTCAAAAGTTAACGCCGAAAATCAGCCGCGCGTGATGGCGTTCGAAGTTGACGAGATCGAGCGCCGCATTCGATCCGGCCGGACGTCCCCATGCCTGAACGCTCCAGGCCGCGGTCAATCGTGAGCGCGGCGACAATTGAAAATAGGCCGTGGGCCCGACAAACAGTGCCTGGCCTGCGAGTTCCTGCAACCCGATCCCTTCATATTGCCGCAGGTAGCGTGCTTCACCGCCGAGAAAGAAACCCGGACGCGTTTGCACCATCAAGGCGAGCGCAGCGCCGATGGTTGATTCCTGGTCTGCGGCTCCGGTGCCGACAACGCGCGTCCATTCCGGCTGGTAGATCAGATTGAGTGCAGCGACGGCGACGTTCGGAACTATCTCGCGGTCGAACGCCAGCGTCAGTCCGCCCCCGTAGCTTCGCACCGCCGCCGCCGTAGTCTCGTCAATGCGGTTGCCGTGGCTCTCTACCGCGACGGTAAAGCCAAATGGGGCCGCGTCCCGATCGAGAAACCGGTAGCGCAGGTCCAAGGACACGCCTTCCCACGACAACTGGCGCCGATCCTCCAAACCTGGAACGCCGCGGATGTAATGGGACGCAAAGCTGGTTCCCAACTCCACCCGAACATTCCTGGCAGGCACGAACTCCAATTCGAATTCCTGCCCGATCGCGCGGTACTTTCCACCATTTTTGGAAAAACGCCCGGTGGTCTCGCTCTGCAGCTCGCGCTCGCCGACACTGCCGATATCCGTGCCGATCATGAAGCCGAACAGATGCTCGGTATCAATCCCCTCCGCGCAAACAGCACCCGGAAGCAGCACGGAGAGACAGACGAATGCCGCCCGGCAGGTGTTGGAACGAATTGGCATCCACGAGCCACAGGAATGAAAACGACGGGAATGAACGAGGCGTCACTGCCGGCACCCTAGCATGGCGCAGATGGCGGCGGCCAAGGAATCGGAAGGCGTAATCCCTGAATTCCGGCCATGGCAGAAGGTGCCGGCGCGAGGACGCCAATAAGGGAAAATGGAATGACAAGCTTCTTCTGCAAGAAGCCTGACGGCGCCGATCAATGCAAAGGGAGTTGGACGCTGCGTGATTTCGCGAGGCGATGTTCTGAAATATTGAGCCGGACTAAATCTCGAGTCGGACTGGATCTTGAACCGGACGCCTGCCGCGGCTCGTAGCAGCAGAGTGCAGCCAGAGCCGGGCAGAACGTTTCGATGCAGTCTATTTGCGCGATGCGCAGGCGTACATGTTGATTTCCATGCCCACCGACACTTCGACGATTTTCGGAGTCTTCCAAGTCATTCGGGGTCCTCCCAACTAGTTTGGCGCGACGTTCACGCCGGGGCAGAACCTAGGGCGGCCCCGGACGCAGCGCAAGTACGGAACATCGACCGCACAACGCTGGATTGCCGCACTTGCGCTCGAAATTTCTCTCTCGGACAAAGTTACTTCCCTCTTGGGCAAATGCGGAACACCGGATCGTCTCGCGGCATGAGCGCAATAGCGCACGGGCCGTGAAAGACCTTGTGCCCAACGGAAGCTTGAATCGACATTTGACGAATTCGGTTTGCCTGCCCATGCGACATGTGGAAGGTTGGCGTTCTCTTGGGTCGAGGTTCTTGGGTCCAGGTTCTTGGGTCGAGGTGTCCGGATGCCAACGGCGAGTGGCGATCTTGATTCTTTTGGTGACCGCGGGCCTCTGTTGCGATGGCTGGTCTTCACCGGGCTGTGGATTTTTGCGTTCTTTCTTTTGTGGCGCTTCGGCCTCGTTCGGCAGATGGTCGCTGGCGATCGTACCTATCTTTCGCCGATCATCGCTCTGCTCTATTTTGCGACGTCGCTACACTGCCTGTGGCGCACGATCGTGATCGCACGCGAGGGCGATGCGGCGCGCCGCACCGGCGCATTGATCGCGTCTGGATCGGGTCGCCTTGATCTTGACGGCGACGCCGTCGTCGTCGTCGAAGGCGCCGGCCAGCTTCCAACCGGTCTGGTCGCGGCTCACATTCGCGACCTTGCCGTCAAGGCACGCCTGCAGGGATCCCGGAAGCTCGATCAGACGCTGCTGCTGCGCGGGCTGGCCAGCCGGCTCCGCGGCTCCAACCAGTTTGGCGCCTTCGCCAGCGACACGCTGATGAAGCTGGGCCTGCTCGGTACGATCATCGGCTTCATCATGATGCTGGCGCCAATTGCAGGGTTAGATCCCAGCGACCGCAGCACGGTCAGGTCTTCGATGAATCTGATGAGCGACGGCATGGCGGTTGCCATGTACACGACGCTCGCCGGTCTCGTCGGTTCCATCCTCGTCAGGATCCAGTACTACATGCTCGACGATGCGACCGCGAAGCTGTTTGCCTTCGCCGTCGGGCTGACGGAAGTCCGCGTGGTTTCGATCCTGGAGAATCGACCCGAGGCGGCGGAATGATCGACGAATATGACCTCATGCCGCAGGAGGAGCCGTTCGATCCGTTCGCGGTCATGCTGTTCAAGGCGTTACAGGTCCTCGCATTCCTGTTCTTCGTCGCATTGCTGGCCATCGCGCCCGAGGCAAAGGATGGCAAGATCGACAGCAAGGCGGAATTCCTCGTCACGATGGCCTGGCCCGACCAGCATCCTGATGACTTCGACATGTTCGTCCAGGACCCGCTTGGCAATATGGTCTGGTATCGGCGGCGCGAGGCTGGATTCATGCTGCTCGACCGCGACGATCGTGGTGGCGCCAACGATTTCATTCTGGTCAATGGCCGCAAGGTCCTGTCGCCGATCCGCCAGGAGACGGTCAGCATCCGCGGCATCGTCGCCGGCGAATACACCGTGAATATCTACCATTTTATCGCGATGGGCCGCGAACCCGTGCCGGTCTCGGTGAAGGTCGAGAAGCTCAATCCGACGGTTCAGGTCGTCCACTACGACAAGATGGTGATGCAAAGCGCGGGCACTGAACGCACCGCCGTCCGCTTTTCGATCGACGCCAGCGGCGGCATCGTCGACGTCAACCATCACGAAAAGTCGCTGCTGCAGACGCTGCGCAACCGGCTCAGCAAGAGTGGCTGACCATGGAATTGCAGAAGGAAATCCTGGGTCTGTCGATCGCCTACGCGCTGCTGGCGGCGTTGTTGCTGATATTTGTGCTGCGCGCCCGCGTATCCTGGCAGCTCAAGGCAGCGGCCGTGCTTGTCACCAGCGTCTACTACTGCGTGGCGTTCTTCCGCATCGAAGGCCTGGCCGGCTGGTCGGCGCCCGCACCGCTGCCGTCGCAGTTCCAGTTGTTGTGGGCGCGGGTCGTCGAGCCGAACCCGCTCGATCGCGATCCCGGCGCGGTGCATATCTGGGTCGAGGAACTCGATGCCGCCAATCTTCCGAGCGGTCAGCCGCGGGCCCATCGCTTGCCGTATTCCGCGGCACTCGCGCATAAAGTGACCGCGGCGCGCGACGAGATCATGAAAGGCCATCCGCAGGGCGGACGCGCGGCCGATTACGGATCCGGCAATGGACAACCCGCGCCTGAGGGACCCTCCGATGTCTCGACACTTCGCCCGACGGCTGCACCGGGCGGCGATCCGATGAGCGGCGGTCCGCTCGATCTATCGTTCCTGACCGGTGAAGCCGGGAACATCGAATTCGCGCCACTGCCCGCTCCGATTCTTCCGCCCAAAGACGGGCCCTGACGCTGTTCGAAGCGGCGACGTGCAAGTCAATGAGCACGCCGAATACCTCTGTTCTGCCGCGGCTAGCCGCAACCGATCACGATCGGCGGTCCCGGCCTAATCCCAGCTGGCCTAATCGCAGGCCTTTTCAGCCATTTGCTGATCAGACTTGTGCTGATCAGACTTGGCGCCTTGGGCCTGCTGCGCCGCCGTCGGCTGACCTTGCATCTGCTTTTGCGTATCCTGCGAAGACGCTGCGACATCGCTGGCTGCACGATTCATCGTGCTGGTTGGCGCGTGTTCCTTGGCATCGGAAGCCATGCCGGTGGTCTGGCCGGTGCCAACCGATGCGGGTCCGGAACCCGCGTCCTTCAGATTTGCGGCGCGACCGGTGGTGTCGCAGGGGGCTGCCAATGCGGTGCCGATGCTCAAAACAGCGATCGAGCAAGCCGCGAGAATGAGTCGTTTCGTGTTCATCTAATCCTCCTTGGACCTGCCGCGCGCCCCAGCACGTCAGGACGGAGGAGCAACCGGCTCGGAGGCCACGGGTTCCGGGTGGCGGGTCGAATCTCGCTGTTGTTTAATCGGGCACACCTCATGTTTCCGATATCAGTGTCTACAATTTGCGAGGCTAATCACATGCGACCATTGATCTGCGGAACGCTGGGAGCCCTCCTCGCGATTTGCCTCGTGCCAGCGGTCGACGCCCAGGACAACTCGCAACTCAAGCAGCCGGCACCGGGCTCGGCAAACCCGCCTGCAACGCTGACCGGCAAGGAACGGCTCGGCAGGAAATGGATGGACGAGCAGCGGATCGACGATTGCAATGTGCCTATCGACAAGCGTGGGTCCCAGAAGCGGTCAAGCATCTGTCCGCATGTTCCTATGGGCTGATCAAGCGCTCATACGCCGCCGGGCTGGACGTAACAGAACACGTGACCGTTGCGGTTCATGAAAACGATGCCGTGACCCGTGGGATTCGACTGGTCCCATTTGAGCTTGTAGTGCGGGATTTCGATTTCCGTTCCGTTCTTGACGTGGGGCCGGCCGAGCGGTTCATCCGGCCGGTCATCGGTGATGCGCACGTAGGTCTTGCCATCCCGGACGTGGATTTCATCGGCCCAGTAGGCGTCAGCTTCGCCGCAGCACGATGCGCTGGGAGCGTCGGGCTGCATCAGCGATTGGTACCACTGCCGGATCGCAGGATCCGCGTTTTCCCATTGACCAAGGTCGCGCGCGCCGAGCCCTGTAACGGAACAACCGAAAATTCCGAGAAAAAGGATGATTTGCTTCATCCGTCCCGCTCCTGTGTTCTCCGGCGGGATGATCAAAGCAATGTTCGTGCCGCCAACAGCCCTAAGGAACCAGGCTAGGCAAGGCTCCCGTTGGGCGACGAGCCGCTGCGCCATCGGAGCTTCGATCTACGGATCGGGTTCAGATCAGGGACGCTGTTGCGAGTTGAGGAACTCAGGAAGCGTCTGGAGCCGGGCTGTTGTGCTGCGCCTTCTGGATCGAAGACGGAACAATGCCGAAATACCTGCGGAAGACCCGGCTGAAATGGGACGAACTCGAAAAGCCCCATGAGAATGCGACATCCGTGACGGTCTTGCCGCCGTGCGTCTCCAGTTCATGGCGGCAGTTCTGCAACCGCGCCTGCCAGATATAGTCGCTGACGGTCATGCCCCGGTCGCTGAACAGCATGTGCAGATAACGCTTGGTGCAGCCCAGTGCCGCGGAAATCTGATCGATGCACAGATCAGGATCGCGCAGATGTTCGCGGATGAAGGCCTGAGCGCGAATATACATCGCCTCGGGGCCACCGCGATCGAAACTCGCGTCCGCCTCGCGCAGCGGCAACAGCAACAGATCGATCAGCGAATCGGCAACGACGACCGCGTTGTTCGGCGACAGTCTCGCAGCCTGGTCAAATGCCGCATGCACGAAGTCAAAGGCAATCCGGCCGGTGCCTGTGCGCGCCGAGAGCTTGCACGCCGACATCCGCGCCGTATGGAAGCCGCGCTCCTGCAGCAGCGCCTTCGGCACAATGACGACTTCGTGCCGCGTCAGCGCCGGGCTGATGATCGTATGCGGACAGGATACATCGTAGGCAAGACAATCGCCGGGCATCAGATCGATGCGCCGGCCCTCCTGCTCGAAATAGGAAACGCCATGCGTCTGAAACAATATCTTGACGTAGGGATGCTCGCTGGCTTTTGAACGGGACACGGTGTGCGCGATGCGATGCTGGCTGACCTCGATCTGACAGAGCTTCAGCTTTGAGACCGTCGTGTAGTTGACACGCGCTTCGAGCGACGAAGCTTTCAACGGATCTATGTCAAATTGGCCGCAAAGATCCGTCAGTGCATCCGACCAGCACTGGATCTGCTTCTTCGGCGACAATCCCGAAGTGGTAAGCGAGTGGAGCGTATCAACCATTTCCAGCCACCGATTCGAGAAACGTAACTGTTGCCGCGGGAGACTCGGTCACGGTGAAGTTTGATTTACCTCAATTTAGAACGGTCGTTGTTGCCTAAGCAACGTATGTCCCGGCATCCACTTGACAATCCTCCGACTTAGTTTCTGCGCCGTCAAGGGGAAGGTTCAGTTCGATCGTGCGACATCCGTCGTAGTGCGCCGCACAGCGGCGGTCAAAACCACTGCCTTATGTGTGGCAACGCCCCAGGCGATCGGCAGGAAAACAGAAATCTCGCCGAGGTTCGCTTTGGAGCAAATGCCCTTCCCTCTTGGGCAAGTTTCCCATTCCCGAACGGGATAAAGATACGGGACAAAATCGAAAAAGTGGACCGCCACCTCGGCGGTACCTGGGCTTCATCAGTGGGAGGACGCAATGCGCAGACTGCTATTTGCAACTTGTCTTGGTTCCATGGCGGCGTTCGCCGTGGGCAGCGCCGTAGCCAACGAGGAATTGATCAAAATGTCGCAGAACCCGAAGGATTGGGTGATGCCGGCAGGCGACTACGCCAATACACGCTACTCGAAACTCAACCAGATCACGGCAGCCAATGTCGGCAAGCTCCAGGTCGCCTGGACCTTCTCGACCGGCGTGCTGCGTGGCCACGAAGGCGGACCGCTCATCATCGGCAACATGATGTATGTCCACACGCCGTTCCCAAACAAGGTCTATGCCCTTGACCTATCCAAGGACCAACAGATCGTCTGGAAGTACGAGCCGAAGCAGGATCCGAACGTCATTCCGGTGATGTGCTGCGACACCGTAAACCGTGGCGTGGCCTACGGCGACGGCAAGATCTTCCTGCACCAGGCCGACACCACGCTGGTCGCTCTCGACGCCAAGACCGGTAAACTTGAGTGGTCGGTGAAGAACGGCGATCCCGGCAAGGGCGCAACCGGCACTTCCGCACCGCTCGTCATCAAGGACAAGGTCCTGGTTGGCATCTCCGGCGGCGAGTTCGGCGTGCAGTGTCACGTCACCGCCTACGATCTCAAGTCAGGCAAGCAGGTGTGGCGGGCCTTCTCCGAAGGGCCGGATGATCAGCTCTTGGTCGACCCCGAGAAGACGACCGATCTCGGCAAGCCGATCGGCAAGGACTCGAGCATCAAGACCTGGCAAGGCGATCAGTGGAAGATCGGCGGCGGCTGCACATGGGGCTGGCTGTCCTATGACCCCGCGCTCAACATGGTCTATTACGGCTCGGGAAATCCCTCGACCTGGAACCCGAAGCAGCGCCCGGGCGACAACAAGTGGTCAATGACCATTTTTGCGCGCAATGCCGATACCGGGATGGCCCGCTGGGTCTACCAGATGACGCCCCATGATGAATGGGACTATGACGGCGTCAACGAAATGATCCTGAGCGACCAGCAGTTCAATGGCGCGGAGCGCAAGCTTCTCACCCATTTCGACCGCAACGGGCTCGCTTATACGCTCGACCGCGTCAACGGTGAATTGCTTGTCGCCGAAAAGTACGATCCGAAGGTCAACTGGACCACCGGCGTCGACATGAACAAGAGCTCGCCGACCTACGGCCGTCCCAAGGTCGTCAGTCAATATTCGACAGAACAGACCGGCGAGGACAAGAATACCAAGGGCATCTGCCCGGCCGCGCTCGGTACCAAGGACGAGCAGCCGGCAGCCTACTCGCCGGACACCCAGCTGTTCTATGTGCCGACCAACCACGTCTGCATGGACTATGAGCCGTTCAAGGTGAGCTACACCGCAGGCCAGCCCTATGTCGGGGCGACGCTCTCGATGTACCCGCCTCCCGGCGAATCCCACATGGGCAACTTCATTGCCTGGGACAACAAGACCGGCAAGATCGTGTGGTCGAACAAGGAGCAGTTCTCGGTGTGGTCCGGTGCGCTCGCCACCGCCGGCGGCGTGGTGTTCTACGGAACGCTCGAAGGTTACCTCAAGGCGGTCGATGCCAAGACGGGCAAGGAACTCTACAAGTTCAGGACCCCGTCCGGCATCATCGGCAACGTCACGACCTATGAGCAGGGCGGCCGGCAGTATGTCGCAATTCTGTCCGGCGTCGGTGGCTGGGCAGGCATCGGCCTTGCGGCCGGTCTGACCGATCCGACCGATGGTCTCGGCGCGGTCGGCGGCTACGCTGCGCTTAGCAACTACACGGCGCTTGGCGGATCACTGACCGTATTCGCCCTGCCGCAGTAAACTGAACGATCTACCCTTCCGGCGCATGGACTGGCTCCATGCGCCGGAGCACTTCCCAACAAATCCCGAGGACAAGCTCTTGCGTACAATCTGGTTTGTGGGTGCCGCGATGATCTTCGTGGTATCTGGCGGAATTACTCTCGCTGCAGACGCGGTCGATCCGACTGCCGTCAAGTCCGAGGACGGAAAGTACTTCGACAAGGAAGGCACCCCGACCTTCAAGGTCGCCCCTGACGGCACGGTGGATTGGTACACCTACTCCGGATACCGCCGCTATCACTCGGAATGCCATGTCTGCCATGGCCCCGACGGGATGGGATCGACCTACGCCCCCGCCCTCACGGATTCGGTCAAGACCATGAGCTACGGAGACTTCGTCGGCGTTGTCGCGAGCGGCCGCAAGAACGTGAGTTCGTCGCAGGAGAACGTGATGCCGGCGCTCGGCGATAATCCGAACGTCGCCTGCTACATGGACGACCTCTACATCTATCTGCGCGCCCGCGCCAATAACGCGGTCGGACGCGTGCGTCCTGCCAAGAAGGAAGACAAGCCTGACGCCTACACCGAGGCGGAGAATTCCTGCATGGGCAAGAAATGATCATCCGGAGTGAGCGCGGGGGACAGGTGTCCTTGCAGCGCCCTCAAGACGAAAAGTGGAGTTGAGAATGAAGACGCGCGCTGCTGTGGCTTTCGAAGCAAAAAAGCCGCTGGAAATCGTCGAGGTCGACCTCGACGGGCCGAAGGCTGGTGAGGTCCTTGTCGAGATAAAGGCGACCGGGATTTGCCACACCGACGCCTACACGCTTGACGGTTTCGACAGCGAGGGAATCTTTCCTTCGATTCTCGGCCATGAGGGTGCCGGCATCGTTCGCGAGGTCGGCGCGGGCGTCACGTCACTGAAGCCGGGCGACCATGTGATCCCGCTTTACACACCCGAATGCCGCCAGTGCAAAAGCTGTCTAAGCGGCAAGACCAACCTCTGCACCTCGATACGCGCCACGCAGGGCAAGGGCGTGATGCCCGACGGCACGTCGCGGTTCAGCTACAAGGGCAAGCCCGTCTTCCACTACATGGGCTGCTCGACGTTCTCGAACTTTACCGTGCTGCCGGAAATTGCGCTGGCGAAGATCCGCGAAGACGCCCCGTTCGACAAGAGTTGCTACATCGGCTGCGGCGTGACGACCGGGGTCGGCGCGGTGGTCAACACCGCCAAGGTCACGCCGGGCGCCAATGTGGTGGTGTTCGGACTTGGCGGAATCGGGCTCAACGTGATTCAGGGCGCCAAAATGGTCGGCGCCGACAAGATCATCGGGGTCGACATCAACGACAGCAAGGAAGCATGGGGCCGCCGCTTCGGCATGACCCATTTCGTCAACCCGACCAAGGTCGGCGGCGACATCGTTGCGCATTTGGTCACGCTCACCGACGGCGGCGCCGACTACACCTTCGACTGCACCGGCAACACCACCGTGATGCGCCAGGCGCTCGAGGCGTGCCATCGCGGCTGGGGCGTCTCTGTCGTGATCGGGGTGGCGGAATCCGGCAAGGAAATCGCGACCCGGCCGTTCCAGCTGGTGACCGGCCGGGTTTGGAAAGGTACTGCGTTCGGCGGCGCGCGCGGCCGTACCGATGTCCCGAAGATCGTTGACTGGTACATGAACGGAAAGATCGAGATCGACCCGATGATCACCCACGTTCTCACGCTGGAGGAGATCAACAAGGGTTTCGATCTGATGCACGAAGGCAAGTCGATCCGTTCGGTCGTCGTTTTCTAAAGCCAAAGAACGTCAAACATAAGGAGGATAGGCCCATGACTGTTCACATCCACCCATCGGTCGACAACGGCGTCAAGAAAGGATCGGGCAGCTTTGCCGGCGGCACCCTTGTCTGCAAGTGCGCGGACAAGGCGGTCAAGGTCGGCATCAAGGGTGATGTCGCCCACAACCACGCCTGCGGCTGCACCAAATGTTGGAAGCCGGCAGGGGCAACCTTCTCGGTGGTGGCGGTCGTGCCACGCGAAAATGTGTCGGTGCTGGAAAACGGCGACAAGCTGCAAATTGTCGATGCGTCGGCGGCGATCCAACGTCACGCCTGCAAGGCCTGCGGCACGCATATGTATGGCCGGATCGAGAACAAGGGACATCCCTTCTACGGCCTCGACTTCATCCACCCCGAACTATTCCAGGAAGCCGGTTCGGCGGCACCAGGGTTTGCCGCGTTTGTATCGTCCGTGATCGAAGCTGGCGTCGCTCCGTCCGACATGTCGGGGATCAGATCCCGCCTCACGGAGCTAGGGCTGGAGCCCTATGATTGCCTGTCTCCGCCGCTGATGGATGCGATCGCTACCCACGTGGCGAAATCGAAACCCAAAGCGGCCTGACCTCACAATCGTCTGCGACCGCCGGTGAGCTTACTGCCACCGGCGGAGCCGCGATCAGCCGCGCAAGATTCGGCCTCGCCGAAGACCGTAGTTTGGCTCAGGAAATCGCAGGCTTTTGGTAGCGGGGGAGCGCCACACCCCCTGCTGCATGAATTCCTCGTTCGTAAGCTGTGCCAGCGAGGCTGCGCGAGTGCGCCGTGGCGGGTGTCCTTTCTCGACCTCCGATAACCTACCTGCCAGCAAGTCAAGCCCTCTCGAAGTCGGCTGAAACGCATACTGAAGATGCATTTCTCGAGATTTGATGGCATAATCATCAAGGGCTGCTGAGGCTCCGAGTCCGAGGATTGCGCGTACGCGATCAATCCCGGCCAAAGCGATGCGCCCAAAGAGATGCACTCCAGAATCCAGCGAACGATCGCGGCTGCGGTCAGACGGCGAGAGAAATGGAGGACCTTATGGCGTCGTGGCGTGACGACAAGGCCCGGGCGACCCTGATCCGCGAAGCCGCAGGTAACGTGCAGCCGGGTAAGGCGCCCCGATCCTTTGCCGAGCATCTGTTCGGCCATACCAACCTTGAGGACCTCGCCAACTACGATGCGGCCTCCCTGGCCTTCCTGGCGGAACAGGCCTGGGAGCATGTGCAGCAACGCACGACGGGCCGTGCCGACATCCGTGTCGTCAATCCGATGATGCCCGACGGGCGCGAGATTTCCGTGCTCGAGGTTCTCAACGACAACATGCCCTTCCTGTTCGATTCCACCATGGCGGAGCTCGCCGAGCGGGGCATCGAGGTCACCCTGGTCGCCCACCCGATCATCGCCGTGGAGCGCAACGAGCAAGGCAAGCTGGTGCATTTCTACGGCGAAGCGCTGCCGGAGGGAGCAAAGGGCGAACGCGAAAGCCTGATTCATTTCCACATCGCGCGCCTGGACGCCGATGCCGACCGCCAGAAGCTGATCGAGGGCCTGACCAGGACGCTTAACGACGTGCGCGCCTGCGTCGCCGACTGGCGGGCCATGCGCGCCCGGGTCGAGCAGGCGATCATGACCTTCCGCTCCAATCCGCCGCCGCTGCCGATCGACGAGGTCGCCGAAGCCAACCAGTTCCTGCAATGGCTGTGCGCCGACAATTTCACCTTCCTGGGCTTGCGCGAATATCGATTCTCGCCCGACGCCGATGCGCCGGACGACATCAGCACGGGCGAAGGCCTCGGCATCCTGCGTGATCCCGATGTGAAGGTTCTTCGCCGCGGCGCCGAAATGGTAGTCATGACGCCGGAAATCCGCGAATTCATGCGCGAGCCGACCGTCCTGATGGTGGTCAAGGCCAATGTGAACAGCCGTGTTCATCGGCGCGTCCGCATGGACTATGTCGGCATCAAACTCTATGCGCCCGACGGGCGGCTCGAGGGCGAGTTGCGCCTCGTCGGCCTGTTCACCTCGGGTGCCTATACCCGCTCGGCGCGGCAGATCCCCTATGTCCGCCACAAGGTCGAACAGGTGTTGCAGCGCGCCGGCTTCGACCCGGCCAGTCATTCAGGCAAGGCGGTCCTGCATATCCTCGAAGACTATCCACGCGACGAGCTCTTCCAGCTCGATGCCACAACGCTCTACAATTTCGTCATGGATGTCCTGACGCTCTATGAGCGTCCCCGCGTGCGGGCGCTGGCACGGGCCGACAAGTTCGACCGTTTCGTCTCCATCCTCGTCTTCATTCCGCGCGAGAAGTATGACACCGATGTGCGCACGCGCGTTGGGGACTTCATGGCGCAGGTCTATAAGGGGCGCTTGGCGGCCTCCTACGCTTCCTTCCCCGAGGGATCGCTTGCGCGCGTCCACTACATCATCGGGCGCTATGAGGGCAAAACGCCTGTCGTCGAGCGCGCGACGCTGGAAGCCGAGATCAGCGCCATCGCCGCGACCTGGGGCGACAAGCTGAAGGCGGCGCTCGCCGCCTCCACCGACGGCATGCGAGCGCGCATGCTCGCCAACCGTTACGCCCAGGCCTTCACTGGCGGCTATACCGAGGCCTTCGGCACCTCGCAGGCGATTGCCGATATCGCCACCATCGAAAAGCTTACCCCGGCGCGGCCGGTGGCGATTTCGGCCCACCGCATCGAGGGCGAGGAAGATCCAACGCGCTTCGGTCTCAAGGTCTTCTCGCTTGGCGCGCCCCTGTCGCTGTCGTACCGGGTGCCGGTGATCGAACACCACGGCCTGCGCGTCGTCAACGAGCGCACCTATCAGATCGTGCCTCGCGCCATGCCGGCGCCGGCGCCGGTATGGCTGCACGACATGACGATCGAGGCCAACGACGGCAAGCCGATCGTGATCAGTTCGGAGTTCGGCCATCGCCTGGAAGCCTCGATCATGGCGGTGGTCGGCGATCGGGCCGAATCCGACGGATACAACGCCCTCATCCTGCGTACGGACCTGAGCTGGCGCGAGGTTTCGACCATCCGCGCGCTCTCCCGCTACCTGCACCAGATCCGCGCGCCGTTCAGCCAGGACTACATGTGGGAGACCTTGCGCAAGAACACCGCGATCACCGCCAGCATGGTCGCGCTGTTCCAGGCCCGCCTCGATCCGCGCCTCGCCGCCACCGACGCCGAGCGCTCGGCACGTGAGGCGACCCTCCTCACCGAGATCGAGGAGCAACTCCAATCCGTCGCTTCGCTCGACGAAGACCGCATCCTGCGCCGCTTCACCAATCTGGTGCAGGCAACCATCCGCACCAATCTGTGGCAGATCGGCCAGGACGGACATCCGCGTCCGGTGATCTCGTTCAAGTTCGACGCGCGCAAGATCGAGGACCTGCCGGCCCCGCGGCCGCTCTACGAGATCTTCGTCTATTCGCCGCGTGTCGAAGGTATTCATCTGCGCTTCGGCAAGGTCGCACGCGGCGGGTTGCGCTGGTCTGACCGGCCGCAGGACTTCCGCACCGAGATCCTCGGCCTGGTCAAGGCCCAGCAGGTCAAGAACGCCGTGATCGTGCCAGTCGGCGCCAAGGGCGGCTTCGTGCCAAAACGCCTGCCGCCACCCGCCAATCGCGACGCCTTCATGGCCGAAGGCACCGAAGCCTATCGCATCTTCGTTCGCTCCATGCTCGAACTCACCGACAATTTCGACGGCGACGTCATCGTGTCGCCCGACTCCACCGTGAGGCACGACGGCGACGACCCCTACCTCGTCGTCGCCGCCGACAAGGGCACCGCCACCTTTTCCGACATCGCCAACGCGATCTCGACCGAGAAGAACCATTGGCTCGGCGATGCCTTCGCCTCCGGCGGCAGCCAGGGCTATGACCACAAGAAGATGGGGATCACGGCGCGCGGTGCCTGGGAGGCGGTGAAGCGCCACTTCCGCGAACTCGGCACCGACATTCAGACCATGCCGTTCACCGTCGCCGGCGTGGGCGACATGTCCGGCGATGTGTTCGGCAACGGCATGCTGCTCTCGCCGGCGACCAGGCTGGTCGCGGCTTTCGATCATCGCGACATCTTCATCGATCCCTCGCCCGACCCGGCCGTCAGCCACGCCGAACGCCTGCGCATGTTCAACCTGCCGCGGTCGAGCTGGCAGGATTACAACAAGGGGCTGATCTCGCAAGGCGGCGGCGTGTTCTCGCGCTCTCTCAAGGCCATTGCGCTCGCCCCGGAAGTGCGCACCCTGCTTGATCTCGACAAGCCGCAAGCCACGCCGTTCGAGGTGATGACGGCGATCCTGAGAGCGCGCGTCGACCTGCTCTGGTTTGGCGGCATCGGCAGCTATATCCGCGCGTCGGGGGAAAGCGACGATCAGGTCGGCGATCGCGCCAACGATCCGATCCGCGTCACCGGCGCCGATATCCGCGCCCGGGTGATCGGCGAGGGCGCCAATCTTGGCGTGACCCAGCGCGGCCGCATCGAAGCCGCGCAGAAAGGCGTCAAGCTCAACACCGACGCGATCGACAATTCGGCCGGCGTGAACACCTCCGACGTCGAGGTCAATATCAAGATCGCGCTGGCGCGCCCCGAGCGCGAGGGAAACCTCAGTGCGGCTGACCGCAACACCCTGCTGGCGGCGATGACCGACGAGGTCGGCGCCCTGGTGCTACGCAACAATTATCTGCAGACGCTGGCGCTTTCTCTGGCCGAACGCAAGGGCTTGGCAGAGACCGGCTTCCTCGCGCGCCTGATGCAGTCGCTCGAGCAGCGCGGCCTTCTCAGCCGCGCCGTGGAATTCCTGCCCGACGACGCGGCGATCGCCGAACGCGCCCGGCGCGGCCAATCCCTGACCCGGCCGGAACTTGCCGTGCTGCTCGCTTACGCCAAGCTGACGCTTTACGACGATCTGCTCGCCGCCAGCGTGCCTGACGATCCGTATCTTGCCCGCGAATTGTCTCAGTACTTCCCGCGCGAGCTTGAGGACAAATTCCCCGCTGCAGTGGAGCAGCATCGCCTTCGGCGGGAGATTATCGCCACCAGTCTCGCCAATGCCGTCATCAATCGCGGCGGCCCGGCGTGTGTCGTGCGCCTGATCGACGAGACGGACGCCGAGGTGTCGACCATTGTGATGGCCTTCGTGGCGGTGGATGAATCCTACGGTCTGAAGCGGCTGAACGACGCGATCGATGGGCTCGACACCCGCATCGACGGGCAATTGCAACTTACCCTCTACGCGGCGATTCAGGATCTCCTGCTCTCCCGTATGGTCTGGTATGTGCGCAACGTCGATTTCGAGGCCGGTCTGGACTCGGTCATCGCGCGCTTCGGCCCGAGCATCCGCGAGATCGTCGCTGGACTCGACAAGACCCTTCCGGAGGACTTGCAGACCGGGCGCAGCAAGCGACGGCAGGACCTGATCGATGCCGGCGTCCCAGCCGACGTCGCAGGCGAGTTCGCCGATCTCGACGCCCTGGTCTCGGCACCGGATATCGTGACCGTAGCGGAGCGCACCAGCCGGACCATCGGCGACGCCGCCGCTACCTTCTTCGCTGCCGAGGCTAATTTCCGTCTCGATCGCCTTATCGCCGCGGCACGCACCATCCCGGCCAACGATAACTACGAGCGTCTCGCCATTGATCGTGCCATTGACCAGATCGCAGCCGCCGAAAGAAGACTGGCTGCGGACATGCTGGCAACCGGCCAATGCGGCCAGGAGGCCGCCGGGAACTGGCTGGCGGCTCATCCTGAAGCAACGCGCATCCGCCGCTCGGTCGAGGAGATTGTGGCCAGCGGCCTGACACTCGCGAAGCTGACGGTGGCGGCGAACCTGCTCGGCGATATGGTGAAGGGCTGAGTAAGGCGCTCACGATGAGCGATTCGGGATATGAGCACTCGTAGATATATGAGCACTCGTAGAGCGTCGGTGCGTGTGGGAAACCGGGTTTCGCCAGCAGACGCTTAGCGATCGGGCCCCTCGCGCTCCCCGCGCTGGAGCGGCCTCACATCCTCACCGCGCCTCATGGTGTCCAGGCGCCGTCGCACGACTGCAAATCACTTCGAGCGCAAAACTTCACTCATCCAATTTCTTGCTCAGTTCAGGATCGAGCTTGTTCCGGTCGACAGACTGATAGAACGTGATGGGTCTGCATTTTCCCTCGAAATCGGCCAGGACGATGGCCGTCCACGGATTCGTGGTCTCGCCCGAATTGTCGCGGAGGTCCGGCATGACCTTGCGAGCTGCGATCACATACCAAGCGCGACCAGTCGTTGCGGCCTTCGCAGCCGCAGCGAACTCATCCAGTATTCCGCGCAGGTTTTTGCGCATTTCTTCTTCAGTGTCTCCGCGGAGGTATTTTCGAGACGACTTTCCCGCTTCTCCGTACTCATGATGAATGTTCAACTGCAGTCGGGCATCGTCCACTTCGATCTTGGTCACCCGTATCGCCGCGCCGCCTTCGCGAAGATAGTCTCGCACCCGGACATCGCAGGCCAAAAATCTGTCCGCGGGCGGCTGAGCGACGCTCCCTGCAGGGTTCTTTTTTCGAGGAGCAGCATCCGCAGGCGTCGTGGCGATGGCGGTGCTGAAGAGCGCCGCGGCAAGCACGACTGGAAGAGGGATACTCATGAGTGCGCTGCCAATATGGTATTTTTAGAACGACTGGCCGCAGCGTTGGTTCCGTGGCCCGGCCAGGTCGGAGCGGTGCTGAAGGTCCGGAAAAGCGGACGGCGGCGCCTCGGGAACTTTTTCCTCAACACAGCCTTGTTTATAATATCGTTCTACAAGAACGGGACCTTACGGAGGCGGCTGTCTCGACCGTCGGCAGGTCATGGACACGATTCTCATCAAGATCTTCGCCACGGCGCTGGCCTTCAGCCAGGTCACTACCCGGCCGGATGCGGTCAAGACCGAGTTCGATGCGGCGCGTGACCGCTTCGAGGTGGCGCAGCTTTTGAATGCCGGCTGCGCCCACATGCGCAAGGCTTTCGACATCGAGGACATCAACCTCGACGATCTGATTGCCACTGCCATGGATGACAAGGAGGCACTGAGCAGCGAGATCAAGGCGCTCAAAGGACTGAACTTGGCCGACCTCCACGTGACCTACAAGGAGTTCTGCAAAGTCGAAAAAGTTGAACGATCGCCGGTCGATCTCGGTCAGGTCATCGCTTTCTACAACAGCGCGGTGAAGGATCTGCCCGACGCCGTGCAGCTCAAGCACCTCAGGCTTCCTGGCACCAGCGTAGTCCTCGACAACAAGCGCGAACGCCTTGCCGAGATTTACGAACCGAACAATCGCCGCGTCTGGGTCACGCTTGCGGATATCCCAGAAGTGGTGCGCAACGCATTCATCGCCGCGGAGGACAGGCGTTTTTTCCAACACGCGGGCATTGACGAGCGCGGACTGGTCCGCGCCTTCATCGGCAACTTCACGCAGCCGGGCCGGCCGCAGGGCGGCTCAACCATTACACAGCAGGTCGCGAAGAATCTGCTGGTGGGCAACGACATCACTTACGAAAGAAAACTGCGCGAGATGATCGTCGCCTCGCGGATGGAGCGCGCCCTGACCAAGGCGGAAATCCTCGAGCTCTATCTCAACTCGATTTATCTCGGTCGCGGAGCCTGGGGCATCGAGATGGCGGCGCGCAGCTATTTCGGTAAACCAGCCAAGGCGCTCTCCGCCGTCGAGGGCGCGCTACTCGCCGGGCTCGCCAAGGGACCGAACTACTTCAATCCTGACCGCCACCCTGAGCGCGCGCGCGAGCGCCTTGCCTACGTGCTTGGCCGCATGCAGAACGACGCGATGATCGACGCCGCCGCGGCGCAAGCAGTATTGCCGCAGCTTGTCGAGTACCGGCCGACGCGACGGGACTTCGGCTTTCACTTCGTCGATCAGATCGCCCGCGAGGCAAAGGTGGTCGCAGGCCTCGATACTCTCACCAAATCCTCCTACACGGTGCGCTCGACCGTCAACTCGGCCTTGCAGCGCACAGTCGAAGCAACATTGCAGGAGGGCCTCGCGCGGTACGAGCTGAACACCAATCGGTACAAATTTGAGGGACCCGAGGCGAACATTTCCAATGCTGTCCGTCTGAGTGCGGCTGACCTGAGGGCCACGGAACCGGCCTGGCTCGTGGCGTTGAAGACGACGCGGCTACCTCTCTATGACGTTCACTGGGAATCGGCGGTCGTCCTGGAGAATACGCGTGGCAAAAGCGGCCATGCGATCAACGTCGGTCTGACCGATGGAAGCATCCTGCCGCTGAACACCTGGAGCGCCGCGATCCGGCGCAGTCTCAAGCCGTACGACGTGATCTACGTGCAGGTGCGCAAAGCCAATGCTAAGCAAGCGGCGCGTGCCGATCTGCGCATTCGACCGACCGTGCAGGGAGCGGCACTCGTACTCGAGAACGAAACCGGCCGCATTCTCGCGATGGCGGGCGGCTTTTCCTATCCGGCGAGCCAGCTCAACCGCGTCGTTCAGAGCCTGCGGCAACCCGGCTCCACCTTCAAGCCGCTGACCTACCTCGCCGCCCTTCGGAAGGGATTGCAGCCGAACACGCTGGTGCTGGACGAACCTCTGACGCTGGCACCGATCGGGGCGGCGGCCTCCGGCCAGCGCGGTTTCTGGTCGCCGAAGAACTATGACGGCGGCGCTTCGGGCGCCATTACACTGCGGAGTGCGCTGGAAAACTCCCGGAATCTCGCCACCGCGCAACTGCTCGCGACCGGTCTCGCCGACAGCGCCGAGCGAGGCCTCGACCAGGTCTGCTTGCTCGCGATGGAAGCGCAGCTCTACAAAGAATGCATGCGCTACTACCCGTTCGTGCTCGGTGCCCAATCGGTGCGGCTCATCGACCTTGCGGCGTTCTATGCAGCGATCGCCAACGAAGGCGCACGACCCCAGCCCCATGCGATCGAAACGATCGAACAGGACGGCCGCCCAATCTACCGGCACGATCCGCATGCGCTGTCCTGGATCGGCTTCGCCGACCCCGCATCATTTTACCAGTTGAAATCAATGCTGCAGGGCGTGCTCGCGCGCGGAACTGCGCGCGGAGTGAAGCATCTCTCGCCCTATGCCGGCGGCAAGACTGGTACCACCGATAATTCGGCCGATGCCTGGTTCGTCGGTTTCACAAATGACGTTACCATCGCCATCTGGGTCGGCTACGACAATGGCGACGGCGGGCGCCGCACCCTTGGGCGCGGCCAGACCGGAGGAAAAGTGGCGCTGCCGATGTTCGAGCCGATCGTGCAGGCAGCCTGGGAGCTGCACGCTCCCAAGACGGCGTTGAACGGCCCTTCGCGCGAAGCTTTGCATCAGCTCGTTGCTCTGTCGATCGATCCCCATACCGGCGATCCTGCACCGGCCGGCTCCGGGCGCGCTTTCACCGAGTACCTCAAGAGGGATCCGTCGGGCAGAATCGATGATACGCAATTTCGGATCGTCTCGCGTGCAGAAAGCTACGCCCATCGTGGCAGTCATGACGGAGACGACGGGCCATTCCAGCCGTGGTCCTACGATAACCGCCTTTACGGCGATAACCGGCTGCCCTTTCAATTCCCGAACTGGCGTCTTGGTCCGCGCGAGTATCCCTCCTGGCGCGGATATCCCGATGACGAGGACCGCCTCCCGCGACCGCCGCTCCGAGTCGATCCCGATTATTTCTCGCGGCGGCTGAATTGAGCATCGACGCCATGAGACTGCATCGTGCCGCTGCCCTCATCGCCGCCTGCGTGGCCACTTGCGCGGGCGCGGCCGCGCAGGAATTCCAGCTGGAGCACGTGCCCGCAGCCGCCAGCGTTCCGATCGCCCAGATCAAACCTCGCACAGTCATCTTCGCTGACCAACGCAACGACAAACTCGCCGATTCCGCGACGGGACTTATTCCTTTCGACGATTGGGCCCGCTCGCGTCCGGTTCAGCGGCGCTTCCTCTCGCTCTTCCCGAGCTTCGTTGAGCCCACGCTCAACCAACAAACGAAGCTGACGCTCTCGGTCTACCAGGCGGAGGCGCGGTTTCGACTTCCAAGACCGGCAGCGGCACTGGATCTGTCGCGGTATGCGAACGTCGCGTTCCTCGAGCAGATCGATCCGGCGGTCAAGCACCGGCCGATCACGGCGGGTGATGCTGTTCCCAACAAGGATACGGGCGTCGCCGCGCACAACCGTCCGCCGAACCGCCGCTGGTGCGAGGACGCGAAGGCGATCTGCGTGCAGTCTCGCTACATGTTCGAAGGGAAAATTCCGGCGGGCATTCAGCTTGCCAACAAGCTGCGCGAGGAGAGCAAAAGGCCCATTCCGGAGTTCATCGAGTTCCAGAGTGAAATCGGACTGGTCACGCAGCCGCACCTTGCCGAGCTGCCGAGCCTGACAGGACTCGACTCCACAGTCACCGGTGGGATCGAGCAGAACATCTTTTGGGTGAACCAAGTCATCCAGTTCGGCAAGCTGCTTGCGATTCTGCAACAACATCCGACCGAGCGGGACGCCGCCATCGCGACGGTCTACATCCTGATTGTGGTCAGGAACGACGTGCTGAACAAGCAAAGGGAGTACAGCAAAACACCCGTTCTGAGAAACCTCGTGCCCGCGCAACTGCTCATGGGCAACAGCTCCTTCAACAGCGGCGATTCGCTGAGCGCCGGCCTACCGAAATACGCCAGAAGCCGCATCAAGGCGATCGCCGACATGATGGAGCGGGAATGAGCAGATCGTGTGCGGCGACGAATGGACGCCGGTATGGTGAAGGACTGAGTAAGCGCGCTCACAAGCGTTTCGTGCGTTGCGATGACACTCTTGGTTAGCCCGACCATTCTTCGTCCCAAACCTGGACGACGTGGCCCGGTGTGACCTCGCGGTACTGGCGAACCGGAGGCTGGTAGTCGGGCGCGCGCACCGGGCTTTTGATTTCGTCGTTGGATACACCGCGCTTCTCGGCGCGGCGCGCAGGATCGGGGATCGGTACGGCCGCCATCAGCTTCCTGGTATAGGGATGCTGCGGATTCCCGAACACCGCCGCGCGAGGACCGATCTCGACGATTTCGCCGAGATACATGACAGCGACACGGTGGCTCATGCGCTCGACGACCGCGATGTCATGGGAGATGAAGAGATAGGCCAGACCCATGCTCGCCTGAAGGTCGAGCATCAGATTGACCACCTGCGCCTTGACCGAGACGTCGAGCGCCGAGACCGCCTCGTCGGCGATGATCAGCCTGGGCCCGAGCGCCAGCGCGCGGGCGATGCAGATGCGCTGGCGTTGCCCGCCGGAGAACTCGTGCGGAAAGCGCGACGCCATATCTGCTGTCAGTCCGACGCGAACCAACAGATCGGCAACCTTGTCGCGCGCCTGCGACGAAGAAGCCAGTCCATGGGCATAGAGCGGCGCGGCGACCGCCGAGCCGACCGACATGCGCGGATTGAGGCTCGCGAACGGATCCTGGAAGACGATCTGCATGCGCTTGCGCAACGCGCGCAGGGCCCATGCGCCCATGCCGAGGACATCCTCGCCATCGACCAGCACGGAGCCGCTGTCCGGCTCGACCAGCTTGAGGATGGACCGGCCCGTCGTCGACTTGCCGCAGCCGGACTCACCGACAAGCGCCAGTGTTTCGCCGGCATGCACGCTGAAGGATATGTTCTCCACCGCATGGACGCGGCCCGAGACCTTGCCGAACAGGCCGGAGCGGATCGGAAACCGCGTGGTCAGGTTGGCGACGTCGAGCACCGGCCGTTCAGATGCGGCGACCGTATCGGGCGTCTCCGTCGGTTCATCCGACGTTCCCGTTACCTTGTCGACGATCGGAAATCGCATCGGCCGCGCCCGTCCTTCCATGGAGCCGAGACGCGGCACGGCGGAGAGAAGCGCGCGGGTATAAGGATGCGAAGGCGCGGCGAAGATCCGTGCGGTGCTGTCGGCCTCCACCGCCT
Source organism: Bradyrhizobium sp. AUGA SZCCT0182 (assembly GCF_018130185.1). Lineage (NCBI taxonomy): Bacteria > Pseudomonadati > Pseudomonadota > Alphaproteobacteria > Hyphomicrobiales > Nitrobacteraceae > Bradyrhizobium > Bradyrhizobium sp. AUGA SZCCT0182. The sequence goes on from NZ_JAFCLY010000010.1 coordinate 163,164, forward strand.
GTCCGTCATACATCACCACGGTGCGGTCCGCGATCTCGGCCACCACGCCCATGTCATGCGTGATGAAGAGGATCGACATATCCTCTTCTTCCTGCAGAACCTTGAGGAGCTCGAGGATCTGCGCCTGGATCGTGACGTCGAGCGCGGTGGTCGGCTCGTCGGCGATGAGCAACTTCGGCCTGCAGGCCAGCGCCATGGCGATCATCACACGCTGGCGCATGCCGCCGGAGAAGCGATGAGGATGTTCGTGGAAACGCGACTTCGCCGCCGGGATGCGGACTCTCTCGAGCAGGCGAACGGTCTCGGCTTCGGCCGCCGCGCGCGACATGCCCCGATGGTAGATCAGCGCTTCGGCGATCTGGAAGCCGATGGTCAGCACCGGATTGAGGCTGGTCATCGGTTCCTGAAAGATCATGGCAACTTCGTTGCCGCGCACATCCTGCATGGTCTGTTCAGGCAGCGTCAGGAGATCGCGGCCCGCGAGCTTGATGCTGCCCTCGATGCGGCCGCTTTCTTGCGGAATGAGCCGCATGATCGAGAGCGCGGTGACGCTCTTGCCCGAGCCAGATTCCCCGACGATCGCCACCGTCTCTTTCGCGGCAACGTCGAACGATACGTGCCGGACGACGGGAATCCATCGCCCATCGCGGATGAACGAGGTGGTCAGACCCGCGATCGACAGCACCGGGCTCTGCGCTTGTGCGAACGAACCCGCCGCCTGGGTCGGCTTCGCGCCGGTGGCGAGAGAGTCAGGTCCGCTTGGGTCAATACTCATCCTGAAGCTTTCAATGCACGGTTTCAGTAGCCGCGTTTACGATCGACACGACCCGGCAAGGTTTCACCGCGGCGGTGGCGACCGATGGTTTCGAGTACGAATTCAACCGCCGTTTCCGGCGTCGTCATGCTCGCAATATGTGGTGTGAGGAGAATGCGCGGATGGCTCCAGAACGGGTGGCCTGCCGGCAGCGGCTCCTGTTCGGCGACGTCGAGAACGGCGGCTGACAACAGGCCACGCTCCAGAGCCGCAATGAGGTCTGCCTCGACCAGATGCCCGCCCCGCCCGACATTGACGAGTTGAGCACCACGCGGCAGCGCCTCGAACAGACCAGTATTCAGGATGCCGCGGGTTTCATCGGTCAGCGGCAACAGGCAGACAAGGATGTCGGTCTGCGCGAGGAAGTTCGGCAATGTCTCCCGACCCGCATGACAACTGACACCCTCTATGGTGCGTGGGGAGCGGTTCCACCCCGCAAGCGGAAAGCCGAATGGTTTGAGCCGTTCAAGCACCGCCTGACCGAGCAAGCCAAGGCCCATCACGCCAACACGTCGTTTCGCAGCCGGCGTGACCCGGATCTCGCGCCAGGTCTGCTCGCGTTGCTGGTCAATGAAGTGCAGGAGATCACGGTGCAGCGCGAGCACGGCCATGGTGACATATTCAACCATGCCCTCCGCGATGCCGGGCTCCAGCATGCGGATCAGCGGAACATGGGGTGGGAGCTGCGAGAAATCGAATTGATCGACCCCTGCTCCGACCGAGAAGACGAGTTCGAGATTGCGGAAGGTTGCGGCGATGTTTTCCGGCGGGCTCCACACCGCCAGATAGCGCACCTCTGCCGGATCGCCGACATCGGGCCAGAGCCGGAACGGCAGCTCCGGGGCGCGCGCCGCAAAATGGCGGGCCCATTCGAGGCCGCGGGTCGCGTTCGCCTTGTAGAGGAATGTCATTGCGAGCTGCCCCGATTCGACACCGCTAGAACAGGCTGACCGGCGCCAGCGGCCGGCCGTCGATCAGGCGCGTATGGCTGTAGGCCGCCGGATCGACCAGTGGCGTTTCGCCCGTGACGAGGTCGGCAGCGAGCTTGCCGGCTGCCGGGCCAATGCCAAATCCATGACCGCTGAAACCGGTCGCGAGAAAAAAGCCCGGCAGGGAGTCGACGGGAGAAATCACCGGAATGGTGTCGGGCGTCGTATCGATTGTGCCTCCCCAGGCCTCCGCGACTTCGATGCCCTTTAAATCAGGGTTTGACTTGATCAGCGCCGCGAGCGCCGAAGTGACCAGCGACATATCAGGCGCGGGATCGCGCACCCGCTCGGTCTCGAACGGCGAAGGCTTGTCGAGGCTCCAGTTGGTGCCGCGCATGATCTGATCGAAGAACGACTTTCCGAACGACAGCTTCAGTCCCTTGCGGCGCTGCTTGTAGGTCGGCCAGAAGGTTTTGGCATAGCGAAACAGATCCGGCGACACTTCCACCGTGCCGCGCCCGCGCAGCGCCAGCGTGAAGCCGCCATCGAGGCGGCGGCGAATGCAATAGAAGTCGGTGCCGAGCGCGCCCATCGTGATTTCCGGCGCCGGCGTGGTGCGGCACGCGGTGGCGTTGACGAGGCCGATCGGCAGCTCGATGCCGTGGCGCCGGCAGAACAGCGACGACCACGCCCCTCCCGCCAGCAGCACGGACTGCGTGCGAATGGCGCCCTTCTCGGTGACGACCGCGCTCACCTGTCCGCCCTGGGTTTCGAGCCCGCGCGCGGCGCAGCCCTGGTGAATCGTCACACCGTGCTTGCGCGCGGCGGCCGCGAGCGCCGGCACCGCCATCGAAGGCTCGGCGCGCCCGTCACTCGGCGTGTGCAAACCGCCGACCCAGCTATCTGCATTGCCGGGCACGCGCTCAGCGACCTCGGCCGCCGACAAGACCGTCGAATGAACCTGCTGTTCGCGCGCGATCTCGGCCCATTTCTCCCACGCGGCCAGTTCCTGCGGGTTCTTGGTCAGGAACAAGACACCGGTGCGCCGAAAGCCGGCATCGACACCGGCGTCGTTCTGCATGTCCTCCCACAACCGCAGCGCCTCGCGGGCCAGCGGGATCTCGGCGCGGGCGCGGCCCTGCTGGCGGCACCAGCCCCAGTTGCGGCTCGACTGCTCCGCGCCGACATGCCCCTTCTCGATCAGCGCGACGGAGTGTCCTTTCTTCGCCAGATGATAGGCCGCTGAAACGCCGATGACGCCACCGCCGATGACGACAACATCGGCTTGCGCCGGCAAGCGTTCGTCGCTTGTGATGCGGCTGAGTGGCGGGGACATGAGACTCTCCTGACAGTAAAGTTTATGGACGCCCGTACGGGCTTCATGGGATGTTCATGCGCGGATCGAGCGCGTCGCGCAGTCCGTCGCCGAGGAAGTTGAAGCTGGTCACGGCCAACGTGATGGCAACGCCCGGCGCAATCGCAAGCCAGGGCGCACTGGTCATATAGATCTGCGCATTGTTGAGCATGTTGCCCCAGCTCGCGGCCGGCGGCTGAATGCCGAAACCGAGGTAGCTGACATAGGATTCGAGCAGGATCGCCTTGGCGACGTTGAGCGTCGCCGCAACCACGATCGGCGCCATTGCGTTGGGCACGAGTTCGCGGAACATGATCCGCAGGTTAGACGACCCGAAGGCGACGGCGGCGATCGCGAACTCGCGTTCGCGAAGCGAACGGACCTGCGCTTCCACAACGCGGGCGACGCTCATCCACGCGGTGGCCGCGATCAGCAAGGTGGTGGTCATCAGACCCGGCTCGGTGAGCGCCGCCAGCGCCAGCAACAGAAAGATCGCCGGGAAGCACAGCACGGCATCGACGAACCGCATCAGCACGGCGCCGATGACGCCGCCATAGAAGCCCGCGAAAGCGCCGACAAGGATGCCGACCGCCATGGCGATGGTCATGGCGACGATGCCGATGGAGAGCGACACGCGCCCTCCCATCATCAGCCGCGCCAGCACGTCGCGGCCAAGTTCGTCGGTGCCAAGGATGTGAGCTCCCGACAACGGCGGCGCGAACCGCTTCATGATGTCGATAAAGGTGTCGTCGTACGGCAAAAGATAAGGGCCGAATGCCGAACCCAGCACGAGGATGACGATGGTCACGGCACCCGCCAAAGCGAGCCGATGACGGCGAAAGCGCTGCCAGGCGGCCTGGCCGGGAGCAAGTTGGACGGTCTGCAAGGCTGCGGTGCCCATCGCCTATCCCACCCTGATCCGAGGATCGACGACGGCATAGAGGATGTCGGCGAGAAGCGAGCCGATCAGCACCATCATGGCCGAAAACATCAGGATGCCCATCACGACCGGATAATCGCGATAGCCGATGGAATCGAGGAACAGCCGGCCCATGCCGGGCCAGGTGAACACGGTCTCGGTGACCAGCGCGCCGCCGAGCAATGTCGGAAACTGGAGGCCCGCAACTGTTATCATCGGCAGCAGGGCGTTGCGCAAGGCATGCACGGTCAGGATGCGCCACTCCGGCATCCCCTTGGCGCGCGCCGTGCGGATGTAATCCTGGTTGATGACCTCGAGCATGGAGGAGCGCATGAAGCGTCCCCAGATGGCGGTCTCGACAAGCGCCAGCACGACGGCCGGTGCGATCAGATGATGCAGGAGATCGAGAAAAGAGCCGTCACCGATCGTGTGCCGGTTGCCGGACGGCAACCAGCCGAGCTTCACCGAAAACAGATAGATCGTGACGAGCCCAAACCAGAACGTCGGAATGGAGAGCGCGATCATGGCGCCGACAGTTGCCAGCGAATCGAACAAGGAATAACGGCGCACGGCGCCAAGCACGCCGATCCAGCAGCCGAGCAGAACCGCGATGAGGGTCGCGGTCGCCATCAGTTCGAGCGTGGCGCCGAGATGCGAGCCGATGACGGACAGCACCGCCTCGCCGTCCCGATAGGAACGGCCCCAGTCGCCCCTGACCATGCGGCCGAACCAGTCGAGATACTGGATCGGAAGCGGGCGATCGAGGCCCAGCTGTTTGGTGACGCGATCGAGATCCTCCTGCGTCATTTGCGCCGAGGCGGCGAATTGCGAGAGCGGGCCGCCCGGCGCCAGATGGAGGATCGCAAAGCCGAGCGCCGAGACAATCACCAGCAACATGATCGCCTGCATCAGGCGATTGGCGACGTAACGGGCCATTCAGGCAATCCCCCGGATCAGACGCGTCAGGTCCAATACCATTCGCGGATGTTCCAGCAGTTGGACGAGGCGTTGATGTTGTGCCGGAAGCCTTGCAATCCGTCCTTGACGCCCTCGGTGATGGTGCCCTGGAACAGCGGCAGCACCGCGAGGTCGTTGCGGATCAGCTTCTGAAGGTCGCCATAGATCGCCTTGCGCTTTGCAAGATCGAACTGCTTGGCACCCTCGGCGAGCAGCCGGTCGGCCTCCGGGCTCTGGTATTGATAGGTGTTGAAGCCGCGTCCGCCTTTGGCCGGGATGGCGCCCGAGCCGAAGCGCGGCGTCACGTCCGGATCGCTGCCCAGCATGAAGTTCACCGACACCAGGACCGAGTTGAACTTCGACTGCTGCCAGAACTCGCCCCAGATGACCGCAGCCGGCATGTTGTTTACGCGCATCGCAGCGCCGATCGCGCGCCAGTCCTGAATCAGCAGTTGCTGGGTTTGTTCGCGCACGGCGTTGCCGGACGTGGTCGAATTGGTGAATTCGAGCTTGACGCCGCCCTTCTCGCGGATGCCGCCTGCGCCGCGGACCCATCCCGCCGCATCGAGCAGCGCATTTGCCTTCGCCGGATCGTAGCTGTGCTGCGGCAGGCCTTGCTGGAACGACCAGGCCTGTTGCGGCACGAAGCTTTCGGTCTGCGTCGGCAGACCGTAATTGAGCGCGTCGATGATCGCCTTCTTGTTGATCGCGAGATAAAGCGCCTCGCGCACCGTGCGGTCGGTGAATGGACCGAAATCCAGGTTCGGCGCGACATGCTCCACCGAGGCCGTCGATGACACGAAAATCTTGCGGCCACGCAGCGTTTTCGCCTCTTGCACGAAGTTCGGCAGGATTCCCTGCAAGCCCGTGTAATCGACCTGGCCGGTGCGGAACTGGGTGTACAGGACGGTCAGGTCCGGGATGTATTTGAAGACGACGCGCTCCAGATAAGGCCCTTTGCCATGGTAGCCGGTGTGGGCGTGCAACAGAATGTGGTCGCCAGGCACGCGCTCGCCCCAACGGAACGGTCCGGTCCCGACAGGCGCATTGTGGAATGGCGAGCTGTTCGGATCCGAAACCTTCTCCAGAATGTGTTTGGGCACCATGCAGGTCAGCGACAGGATCGACATATAGGGCGAATACGGCGCCTCCATGCGCCAATGAACCTCGTCGGGTGCGACGACCTTGATGTCCTTGACCAGGTTATGGCCGACGCGGTTGCGCGCGCGGAAATCCGTGTTGTTGATCAGCTCAAGGGAGAACTTGACGTCATCAGCCGTAAACGCCGTGCCATCATGCCACTTGGCGTTACTGCGCAGCTTGATCTTCCAGATCAGCCCGTCGGCCGACAGCCCGCCGTTCTCGATGGTGGGGACTTCGCGGGCCAGGTCAGGAACGAAGTTGCCATCAGGATCGATGAACCACAGCGGCGAGAAGACTTGCCACCAAACGCCCTGATCGACCTCGATACCGGGCATCAGGGGATGAAAGACAGTCGGCTCCTGCGACAGGGCCGCGATCACCTGCCCGCGTGGCTTGGCGGGCGGATTGCCTGGACGTTCCGTCTGCGCAAATGCCGAGGCCGTAGCACTCAGTCCCGCCGCAGCGCTGGCGCCAAGCAGCATGAACTGTCGGCGGTTCGGTATGCCGAAGGCCGAGTTGCCCAATGCGGGAATGTCGAATTTGCCCGTTTCGTCCGCCATGACCGTCTCCGTTTTCGCGCGCGGCACCGATCCCCCGTGCCCGATCTCGAAAACCCGGCAACGCAGAGGTTAGCTGAGCTTTAGTACGTCTAATTATTTGCATCCAAATTTCATCATAGCTAAATAAACGAGTCAATCCTATTGATGGTATGCTCCGATTATTCGATGCAATTGATCGCCGCTTGGGGCGGTGGGTGAGAAACGGTGGGCTGCGAGACGATGCACGGGAGAGCGACATGGGCCGCGTGAGCGTTCCGAAGAACGCCCAGACGATCGAAAGCGATGACGCGGTCGATCAGCGGCGGCTTGGCGAGACCGTACGGCTGCTGCGCCAGCGCGCAGGCTTCTCGATTCAGGACGTCGCCAAACGTACCGGCCTGTCCACCGGCATGATCAGCCAGCTCGAACGCGCGCTCGCCATGCCGTCCGTGCGCACGTTGCGTCTCCTCAGCATCGCTCTCGATGTGCCGATCTCCTATTTCTTCGGAGCAACCGACGCCGGCGAACCCCAGCGCTATATCGTGCGGAAGAATGATCGGCGGCTGCTTCGGCTCACCGCCAGCGGCGTCGTCAAGGAAGCGCTCACCCCTGCCGAGAAGGGTGAACTCGAACTCTATGAACTCACGCTCAACCCCGGCGGCTCGTCGGGTACCGACTTCTTCCAGCACACCGGTGAAAAGGCTGGCTACATATTGTCGGGCAGCCTGCGTCTGTGGCTCGACCACGAAGCCCATGTCCTGGAGGCGGGCGACAGTTTCCGCTTCCCGAGCATCGTGCCGCACATGTTCGACAATCCGACGCAGCAGGTAGCGCGCGTCATCTGGGTAACGACGCTGCGCCGAACCGATCCGCCTGCCGGTTGAAGTCCGCGGTAGCCGCCGCGCGGTCCACGACGTCTCACGCGATCCTGGCGTTCCCTAGGGGAATTGGCGAGCGCTCTCAGAAACACCGGTAAAACAAGCAAAATCGGCCTTGCCGCCCTCGCGATTGCTACCACCAGGGGCTACCACCCATCAACTTTGCCGGCAGGCCGGGTGTTGCTGCGCCGCGAGAACCAGAAACACATCCTAACCGCTTTGAAAAGATTAGCGTACTTGGGGTGCTAGCAACCCGCAAACTACTGTGCTCCTCGCGAACAGCGATCCATTTGATTGGGGGTGCCTTCGGCCAACCCGGTCCGGCATTTCGTTCAACGGTGTGTGTGTCTCAGAGCACCCGCTTGCTAGTCTCACGCTCGGACAGTGGAAACAATCATGCTGGATTAACCGGGCATGGCGCTGGTAAGCGTCCATCAGCCGGCCCATAGAGCCTTTCGCGAATTGGTTGTCATTCTAGAAATTCGCTTCTTGTAAGCGAAGCCGAACCGATGCACTATCGACCTCTATCCGAGATGGCCGTTTTCAGCACTCTGGGTCGCGAGCATGGATGGTGCAGCAACGCCAAACCGTGTCGATGACCGTCAAGCGAATCTGTAAGTCTGCCAAAAAATATCACCACTGAAATTTAAGAACCTCAACGGTCGGATTGTTTAGCGCCGAGGAGAAATAACCAAGTATTTTTCAATGGAGAAGGATCGGCTGAGGTCTTCGCAAAATTGGCCTCACTTTGGCTGCGCATCTTGTTACGTTTCGTTGTTTTACCTTGTTACAAACGCGGAGCGAGACGTCTAATGAAGGCATGGGATACTGCAGCCATTGCGGCCATAGCGCTGCTTTTGGCCAGCTTTGGCGCCTCTGCTGAAAACAGCAAGATTGCAGTTCGCGCACCGATCGGATGTGCCGCTGAACAAGCTGATTGCGAACAGGACATCAGTTTGGCCGCAGCCTCGGCCTCTGCGAACGCGCTTTCAGTCCGCCTCTCGAACTGCCTCGTTGCTGAGCAGAAGCAGAAGGAAGAAGACAAAAAGAGGGAAGACGAAGACATAAAGAAGGAAGAGGAAGAGTATCAGCAGCTAAAAAAGGAAGCTGAAAGAAAGGGCGAGAGCGTTATTATTCCTTCCCTGAGGTTTCGGCATTTCAGTGTTCTTGATGGTTATGTCTGCAAGATTTTTTATCGACTGAATCCCAGATGTAGCGGCGAAAAGCTAGTCGGCGCAAAGCTCAGCCAATGGGCACCTGTCCAGCAGATCGAAGATGGCGCCGCGACTATTCGAAATTTGCAGGCTCGTGCAGAGACCGGAAACGCCGTTGACAACCAGATTGTCGTTGAAGCGACGGAGAGCAAGCCAAATGAACAGCACTTAGCTATATGCGGCGTCAGAACTATCAACCACGCGCAGGGGCCTCCCCATGACTGCACGACCGTGGCAATTGTCACCCCGAATCTTACACTGATGCGAGCCGACTTCGTCGAGCGCTTCGATACGGGGGGATGTTTGTTGTCTTCAACGGTCCGCATGAGTGGAGCAATTGATGTTACGTTTGAAGTCAACACAAAGCTTGAGCCCACAAGATTTGGAGATGCCATTCATCGCACCTTGACGGAGCAGCTCGCGTTCCAGTGCGATACCGACATCGTCAAAGATAACCAGGGTAAGGTCACGGCGATTTTTATTAGATCTACTGCTCCCTATCGCGATTCACCGATCTTGAAGAATGGATGGAGAGAATCCATCGATTTCGACGTGAATATCTCGGTGAAGGATTCCGGGATTGATGTTCGGGCATTCAGTAAGCCGATGGTCGCCCGAGCAGCTGCAGGAACGGCCGTAGAATATCGCGGTCCTGACGACGCACAAAGGGCGACCTACGCCAGGGTCTTAAACGATTATATTGGTAAGGCGCTCAAGACACCGTGTACTAAGGCTAAGGACGTCGACAGCAAGCGAATCCAATGCGAATGAGGATAATTGGCATGACAGCCGATCAAGCGAGAAGATGGATCATTCTTGCAAGCTTAATGATTACAGGCATTCAGATTGTCTTCCTTTTTATATGCCCCGCAATTGGATTTCCGTTGGAGTACTCTAAATGCCTTGATTTGCTGCAGATAATAACTCCTGTTTTTCTTGGATACCTTGGGTCCGCAGTCCACTTCGTCTTCATGAATCCCGCGCCAACTGTCACAGTCGACAATAAATATTTTGGTCCCCTAGTGAAAGGGCCTATCATAATTTACGCCTGCGCTATGCTCGCAGCATTTGCTACATTTGGTTATTCTAATCGCAGCGGCGCGCCCATCGGAAACGCAATGACCGTCGCGAATCTGTCCACTAGCGTGTCGGTGTCGCTGGGGATCCTGGCCGCAACAACCGGCGTGATTGTGTCCTATCTATTCACGGGCAATCGTCCTCAGAATCCGACAGCTGGGACTGCAGACGCCAGCAAAACTTCCTGAGCGGTAGCGGCATATCACCTAGTGCAGGCGATTGTACTTAAGCGCAACGTGCGCAGCAGCCGCCGCAACTTTGGCGGACGACATACGGCGGCTAGCGCTATAACGCCTCGCGGAACGTGGGTGCGTGGGAACGCCTCATGCTTGCGACAGGGAGGTTGCCGTGCATTTGAATGAACTTCTCTACCGCACGCCCGATTCATGCACGGTGCCCTCGGGCCGCTCACGCTCTTTCTTCCAACCCTCAAAGGCCTGCTTGAGTGTTCCCGAGGCCGATGCGATGGGAGAAGTGACGAGCTGTGTGGCGTCGGCACCGGCTCCCCAGCGTTGCTCGATAGCCTGCAAAGCGCGCGCATACGCTCGCAGTACCTCAATGCCTAACTAGGGGTATGCTACGCTCTGTCTATCCAATTCAATTTTGAAGGCATCCAGCGCGTCGACGATGTCATCTTGAACCGCGGAGATGTCGCCCAACGCGAGAGCGTCACGGAAGTCTTTGAGGCTTTCGGCGAGCTGTTCGCGGTTCTCAGCAAGCTGAGCAGGCGAGAGGCCGTGCGCAGGTCGAATGTGTTCCGTCTCCATGCGCTTGAGTTCATCGCGGCCGTATCGTGTACGCTCGTCCCACGCGAGAGCCTTGGCGTAGACGTACTCCGCCATCCGCCTGATTTCGGTGTCGGTAAGATTCGCGCGGAGGTCAGCCTTCGGCGCTAGCCGTTCGACCAGAGCCTCGGCTTCCCTAAGGGTGCGGTCTATGTCGGCAAGCGCGTGCGGGGCTCGTCGCGTAGCCTCGCGGCGATCCTTCGTTGCCAGTGATTTCTTGAGGTAGGCTTGGGCCGGCTTCTTGCTGCCGAGGATGCGAGCAACGGCGGCTTGGAGCCTCGGGAACCTTGCTTTGAACGCACCAAACGCACGCGGATTTGGATCAGATAGGGCATCGAGTGCATCGAAAACTACCAGCGTTTGCTACCAGTCGGAGGCAGACAAAGCCAGATTTGTACGATGTTCTTGAATTATCGTGTCTTCTGTTGCTGCTGGCGCTCCCTAGGGGAGACGATGAGCAACTGCAGAAACCCTGATAAAACAACGACAAATCAGCTTGGCTGCTGCGCGAATGCTACCACCGGGAGCTACCATCAATCAACTACGCCGCCAGTTGGTGGCTTCGGTTCCGATCGGCTTGCGAAGCTCTGTATTATAGTTGGCTGTCACGTTTGCGATTTCATGTCCAGTTAATCCCACCGCGAGATAATGCGCAGGCATTGAAACTAACTAATCAACGGTTGAGGAGGTGAGGGATCAGTCCAGGGTGCTTTGAGCGGCGCGCGCCCGCTTGAGGTCAGCTGTTTCGGCTCCCTCCTCAAACCAACGGCAGATTGGTTCTAGCAGCACCCGCGCCTCATCAGATCTTCCTTGGTTCTGCCAGATTTCTGCAAGGGTTGTCGCGGCGCGTAATTCCAGGGATTTGGCGCTTTGACGGCGCGCCACTTCAATGGACTTCGTAAGATAAGACTCAGCTTCGCTTATCTTCGATGGGTTGAGTGCTAAAAGAATTTTCGCTCTTTGCCGATGCAATTCTGCTTCCCATGATCTGCCAGTCACGTCACCGATACTGGCCAGAGTCCTCTCGACAATCGATAGTGCGGATTTATTTTCGCCAGCCTTGGCGTGCATGTCCGCCAGCCAGCTTTCCATCATCGGAAGCATGAAGCCGACGCCATTACGTCGCGCTTCGTCGATTCCCAGTGCTATTTCGGCCCGGGCCTCTCCAAGTTGGCCCAGGTCGCCGACTGCTCGGCCTCGTGAAACTCGCGACAAAATCGCGTACAGCGAAAACCGCTGTTCTTTTGACATTTCCAAGCTTTTTTCGGCGCTTTCGAAGGCGCGAGCTGCCTCCCCGCGCAGAAGGTGCACAACGGAAGTCATGTAATGAGCGAACGCCACCGTGTAGGGGTGGCCAAGGTCTCGTCCCAAGGCAAGCGCTTCCGAAACGCGGGCAAGGGATTGATCCGGATAGCCCAGAAACCACAAGTCCCAAGATAGGAGCAGAAGTGAAGCCGCTTGAGGTTCCACCATGTAAAGATTGGATAGGGGCTGTTTTCCTTTGCCAATCGAGAGTTTGATCGACTCCGCGAAATGGTCCGCTGACAATTGGAAGTCCCCAATCGTCAATAACGTACTGCCCATCACTCTATGAGCCACCATTAGCGGAACCGGTTGGGACAACGCTCGCGCCCGTGACAGGAACTCATCAGCAAAGCGGAGCGCATCATCATTCATTCCGCCCATCCAGCAGTGCCCCCACAACCCAAACAGGGCTTGGAAATACTCAGGGATGTTGCCGAGTTGCACACATAAGGTATGAGCCCGCGAAAACACTTCGCGGATTTCCTCCGACGCATATCCTTGAACGGCGATAAGCGGTATTCCCAACGCCAATTGAATGTCAATTTCTTGTTTGATCCGTTCGGGCGTTTCCGGCAAAGCGCCCAGAAGCTGAAGGGCCTTTCGGAAGCTAGCAATCGCTTCGACGTTGGCGGAATGCGCTAGCGCGCCCTGCCCAGACTCGAACCAGCAACGAATGGCGCGTTGGTGATTGCCTGCTTCTTGATAGTGATAGGCCAGGACTTGGGGTTGATTTTCGGCGAGCTCCGAAATGTCATGCTCTAAGATTGCCGCGATGTCCGCGTGTATCTGCTGCCTCTTACTCCTAAGCAAAGAGTCGTAGATTGCGTCACACAACAATGCATGTTTGAAGGCGAAACGAAGGACAGGCGAAATTCCGGCTCGATAGATGATGTCAGCCTGTTCGAGCAGCGAGAGGGCCGACAGTATCTCATCATCGTCAATTTGCGATGCAGCCGACAAGAGATCATAGGAGAACTCACGCCCAATCACAGCCGCAATCTGTGCAAGCTTGCGACTCGGCGCAACGCGGTCGAGCCGCTCCATTAATGCATCACTCAGCGTGTCCGGAACCCTGAGTAATGCTGGCTGCGCTGCGCGCTCGAAAGTGCCTCGGGTTCGGAAAGGCGCACTCAACATACTGCTCGTCAGTTCCTCTATGAATAGCGGGACTCCATCGGCCTTTTGGATGATCCGGTCGAGCACCGCTTGGGGCATGTTCCCTCCCCTCAAAATATCTCGGATCATCGCATTCACTTCGGTGAGCGACAATCGAGTAATCGAGTGCATGGTGGTGTTCGCATGGGTCATCCACGTGGGGCGAAACTCAGGCCGGCACGACACAATAAGTAGCACGCGGGCGTGGTCGATCCGGCTGATAACCGATTCAAGCAGCTCAAGGGTCGAGTTATCTGACCAATGCGCATCCTCGAAGATGCAGACGGCGGGGCGTTCGACAGAAAACGCCAAGATCATGTCGACAAGCGTGCTTATCGTCCTGTTCTTTATTTGCTGTGGCGTAAGAGCAGATAATTCGAGGTGATTTTCAAAAGGGATTGATAACAGTTTGGCAATGAGCAGGACCGGCTCTTTGGAATTATCAGTTGAGCGCGGAAGGTAAGTTGTAAGCTTGGCAATCTTATCTGCCGCCTCGCGAGCTGTTAGTTGGGCCGCTTGTTCGATCTGCCCGATCACCGGAAAGAACGCGCTCTGAATGTGATATGGCGAGCACTGATGGTGCAGCAAGACGTGTGGTTCCTGCTGAATATAAGATTTCAATTCGTGGAGCAGCCTTGATTTTCCGACTCCGGGAATACCCGAGAGCAATATGACTTGGCCGTCACCCTCTTTGACTTTCTGCCACCTATCGAGCAGCAAGCTTAGTTCGCTTGAGCGTCCAATGAGCGGGGTAAGAGAGCCCGTATGCGCAGCTTCGAAGCGGCTAGCTGTATTTTTTGCCGAGAGCGCGCGATACACGTGAAGAGGTTCAGTTACACCTTTGAGTTCCTGGAGCCCAAGGTCCTGAAAATCAAAAGCTGCCCATACGAGTCGCCTCGTCGATTCCGAGATGAGTACCGTGTTGACAGCGGCAAGGGTCTGGAGACGTGCGGCGATATTCGGCGTCTCTCCCACCGCGTCCATCGACCACGTACCACTAGCTCCAATTTCACCGACAACAACCGGACCCGAGCAAACACCCACTCGACAATTCAAGGTAACTGGCCCTGAAATCTTCGTAACTCCGGACACAATCTCCAGGCTGGCGTGAATAGCACGAGCGGCGTCATCCTCATGTGCACGGGGCCAGCCGAAAAATGCCATCACTCCATCGCCGAAATAGCGGGCGACCTCGCCTCCATAGCGCCCAATCGCAGCGCTGCACTCCACCCGATACGCCTCAATGAGTTTTTGGAGATCCTCAGGATCTAACTTCTCCGATAGCTGCGTAGATCCCACCAGGTCACAAAACATCACTGTGATCTGACGGAATTCAGCTTCGCGATGTTGTACAGGAGAGGGTGGCACCACAGTGGCGCTTGCAACCGCTTTTGCTGTGCCGGTGGGCTGGCGCGCGGGCGTCAATGCTTGAATGGCCCTAAGCAGCTTCTTGCGGTGACCTAGAGAAGATACTCCGAGTTTTTCGAAATCATTTTCCGTCAAATCCGGAAGGACGGAGTAGTCGATATTGTTTTCTGCGAAGGTTTTGGCGTACTGGCCTAGACCGTGTCCACCCAGCCACTCGGCTATGTCGGTGGTTGTTGTCCTCGTCATTGCAGAGGCCCTTGCCCACTGCCGTAGTTCATTAAGAAAGAGTTTGGCTTCAGACTCACCATCTGGTGCCTTTGCTTAAAACCAGGAAAGCGTTCTCCCGCGCACAATATCATCTCCCGCACAACGATATCATATGAGCGTTCTTTGACCGCCGATATTTGGCATTCCCCGGCGTCGAAGCACAACTGCAGCTTGGCGCAACGACACCAGCGCTGGGTGCCCTACCCAGCTACCCATCCGGCGCGTCGTTTCTCGTGCCTCGCGCCATGCCAAACTGCGATGACTATCGCGCTATTCCGCTCATGCTGCGGGCCTAGCGCCGCGCTTTTCACCGTGCAAAGGATATGAGGTGTGACGATACGGGATCGCCTCTCCGAGCGCCTGCTCAAGCTCCTCAAGCATCTCAGCTTCGGATTTGAGAAGCTCGTGATTATATCCCTCCGCCAGGATCACTGCCGATTCATACGTCTCCTGAACGACCCTGATACGGTCATTCGCGGGAAGGGAGGCAACGAACTCGATCGTTTCTTTGACGTGAGCGGCTTCGCTTCCGAGGGAGCTGTGACTTCTGAGGAAGCGGGTCGCATCGACGTCAGGCGGACACATCGCCCGCACCTTCTCGATATCGGTCTCCTGCTTGAGCGCAGCGATGCGTTCTAGGCAGTACGAATAGCCGATGCAGCCCATCGGATAGTCCTGGACGCAGAGATCATCGAAGCGCTTGCAGAGCGGCTTGATGCCCTCCGGGATAAAGCTAGCGACGAGTCGCTCGCCGGGCACACCCAGCGCACGCAGATCCTTGAGCGCGAGCCTGTCGTGACCGGTCTCCTCGCGCGCACGCTCTTCCAAGTAGGCCGCGACCTCGGGCCTCCCCAGCTCGTTGAAGCGCCCAGCGGCGCGCCGGAGATTTCGAGGCGTGTCGACAGACGTGTGATAGGCGCCGGCCAAGGCGACAATATAGCCGGCGATTGTCGGCTCAGGGCGCGCAAGGCGCTTTTCGATTCCGGCAAATCCCAGATTTATCGCGCCGTCGAGCAGCCCGACCGTGCTGCCCGCCGAGCCCACACCTGTCATCGGTGGCGCGAATGGATCTACGGTTTCTCTTGTGCCTCTCGGGGTATGAAACCAAACCTCTCCCGACTCGCGAGCGACGATCGAAATATCGCCCGTGACGTTGACCCACTCCGTGATCAGCCGTGCCATTTGAACCTCCACTTCCGCGTGAACGCCCGCGTGGTTTCTCGCAGGATCGCTTCAAGCTAGAGACACCCCGCCTCACCCGAGACGGAGTGCAACACCGCTAGATTCCGTTCGGCGTAACGGCCATGAGCAATTTGGCCGTTTCGAGAAGTGTTTTCCCTGCCGTCGCCGGTATGATGCGCGCTTCATCCGGCAACACAAAAACGACTTCATCGTCGTCCTCCTGCTGCCAGCCGGTATTGTACTCAGCTTCCGAGAGCACAACGGGGTGATTCAGAAAGACGCCCCGGTTCGCCAGCTCTTGTTGGACGGCAGTTTGATTGTTGTGATTGAGTAGCTTCATTTTCAACGGATTACTGGCCCACGCGTCGACGACCAATTGTGCAAGGACATCACTTGTGTATGAAAAATCTAGCACCTTCACGTCTTGGTCGTTGATGTTAGCCTTGTTTTTCCAAATTCCTCGCTCCGGCTTCTGGTTCCTTTGGCCCATGAGCAACCCTCCCTATCGAGCAAGCCCTGCCGCGTACTTAACGACTTTAGCTGCGAAACTTCTAAATGCAAGTTACGGTGGCGGTATCAGGTTAGCGCACGGCGCACAAACGCCGGCTTCATACAATCGGTTTGGACATCGCCAAGTCAGTCTTCCAGGTGCACGGAGTTGATGCCGCCGGCCAGGTGTTGGTCCGCGCGGGCAGTTGAAGCGCCGCCATGTCCTTGCGTTCTTCCAGAAGGTGCCACCATGTCTGGTTGGCATTGAGGCCTGTGCCTCGTCTCACTATTTGTCCCGCGAACTTCAGGCGCTCGGCCATATCGTTCCCTGATGCCGCCACGCGAAGCCCCTACGTCAAGCGGCCGAAGAATGACGCGACTGACGCAGAGGCGATTGCGAGGCAATTACCAGACCCAGCATACGGTCCGTACCAACAAAGACACTCCCTCTAGCCCGCCCTTACCTATGTGCAGACCGCTAGGTGGGAACTGCCGCCTTGCAGCTTAGCCAATTGATAAACCGAGATTATTTGCTCGCCTATGCTAAGCGTTTTTATTCGGAAACACCCCCAAGCAATCACGCAACACCACTTGGCGCTCTGGCTAGTGATGCGAGGTATCTGACACGATACGCCGGGGGCTCCGGGATTACTCGGGGTGGAAGTATCTTCAATCGACCGAAGGCCAGTCCACTCCTGCACCTGCTGGTCCTGCCGCAGCCGCAAGCGCCTCCATTCGAGAGCCGCGAATATGTCCTCGGTCGATGCACCGATGCCCACGGTCAGCGCGGCCATGGCTTCTCTGTCGAACCGAGTGCGCAGGGTTGGGTCTATCAGCCAAGCATTTTCCCACCACGTGAGGATATTCTCGCGAGCATAGGCAAGCGCAGACGCCGAGGGCATGCCTAGAGAGTAAGAGAATGACCAAACTGACCAACGACCAAATCGCATTCGCAAAGTCGATGACCATCAAGCAGCGCGGCGTGCTGAATTCGCTCTCGATGTACGATTGTTACATAAGCGCTAGTGAGATGGCCGACGATGAATTGAAAGAACTGATCCGTACCCAGCTTGCCAGATACTATGCGCGGCCTGGGATTGAGGGTCGCCTATCGTGGGGAGCGACGGATGCGGGCCGGTCCATTGCACAGCGGATCAGGGCCGGCGCGCTGTAAAATAGCGGGTCCTTCCCGGCCCCCCAGCCCATACGGCCCAAGCGCGCCCCAAAAAGTCGGCAGCCGCAGATCCCAAAATCTGAGTTGACACGGTGACAGGTTGACACCCAACCTCGTCAGCCGTGAGGGGGTTTTGGGAAGGACCCGCGTGGCCAGCCGAAATTAACGGCCGCTTTGCGCCAAAAGCCGCCCTTGGCAGGCTGGAGATCAGCTTCCGCTCAATCCCTGAAGCAAACTCAACTCCGAAATCGCGGCACGTCCGAAAAGTGACAAAAAGCGACATGATCACCTCGTTCGCTTACCGCTGACGCTGACGCAAAAGTCCCAAATGTGTAGGGTAAACTCGCGTCACGCAGGCAGAGCAGTCGGGTTGGTTCTCAACATTTGAGAGTGAGAGGGACCGCTATGAAACTACCTCGCAGACACTTCCTTCATCTGGCGGCGGGGGCTGCCGCGCTCCCCGCTGCGCCGCAGATCGCATGGGCTCAAGCCCCATCCGCGCC